>CAYGKX010000300.1:465-5581 GCA_964350225.1 uncultured Rhodospirillaceae bacterium
GCGCGGCCCCTCGATGGTCTTGCCGGCCGGCGCCTCGATTGTCGCGCCGTTCAGGGCCGGGGCGTCTTCCAGATAGGCGAAAGTGACGTCGTCCAGCAGGACGCGGCCGACCGTCACATCCAGGGTCCCCGCATCCGGCTTCTCCGTAATGGCGGGTCGCATGTCCAGGGTGTGGAAGACCCGTTCCGCCGCGCCCAGGCCGTCCTGCAGGCTGGAATACAGCCGCGCGAGCTTTCGCATCGGCTCATAGGCCAGGATGAAGGCGAAGATGAAGGCCATATAGGTGCCCAGCGTCTTGCCCGATTCCGAGATCTGCCAGCCGGCGTAGGCCATCAGGCCCAGGACCGAGATGCCGCCGAAGATCTCCAGGATCGGGTCGTTGACGCCGCGGGTCAGGGTCGCCTTGAAATTCAGCTTGAAGATCTTGTTGATCACCCCGCCGGCGCGCTTCGTCTCATAGTCCTCCATGCCATAGGCCTTGACGTGGCGGATGCCCTGGAAGCTCTCGTCGAGGACGGTCGTGAACTGGGCCATCTCCTGCTGGGTACGTCGCGAAACGCGGCGCATCTTGTTGCCCAGCCAGGCGATGGGAATGACGGCCAGCGGGAAGACGCCGAAGATCAGGATGCCGAGCAGCCAGTCCTGCCAGAACATGACGGCGAGGAGGAAGGCGAGGCTCAGCGCATCGCGGCCCAGTCCCGTGATGGTGTCGGAGAAGACGGTCCGCATCTTCGTCGTGTCGTTGACGAAGTTGGAGATGAGATGCCCGGTGGCGGTGTTGTGGAAATAGGCGAGGTCCGCGCGCAGGACATGGCCGTACATCTCCTCCTGGATGTCGGCGACGATGCGGTTGCCGACATAGCTCATGATCGCTTCCTGGCCCAGGTTGGCGAAGCCGCGGGCGAGGAAGACCAGCAGGAAGACGAGGCCGACGGCGAGGGCGTCGGAAAAGGCGGCTTTCTGCGCGGCCTTGTCGATGATGTCCTTCAGGAAGATCGGCACGCCGGACAGGCCGGCCGATGCGATCGCCATCAGGACCAGCGCGATCAGGATCTTGCCGACATGGCGCCGGGTATAGGTCTTCACCCCGCGCTTGATCAGCGGCCAGGTGCGCTGGTCGACCGGCAGTTGCTGGGTCAGTTTTCCGAACAGGGACACGCGTTTCGGCCTTGAATTCTGGCGGTCCAAAAGGGGGGCCGCGACGGCGCGGACCATACCACGCGGCGGGGTCTTTGCCACAGCGCCGGACGGCTGCACCCCATGCTTGATCGGGCCCCGTTCGCGGCGCTGCGAGCCGCCCCTATTCCCGGCCGAGCACCCGGTCGACGAGGGTCGTGGCCCAGCGCGAGGCATGGAAGTCCGCCTTTACCTTCTCCGGGTCGTAGCGGGTGTCGACCCAGGTCAGGAAATCGATCGGATTGGCCGCGTTGTCCCGGCGATAGGCCTCGAAAAAGGCGTCGATCAAGCCCGTCCGGCTTTGCTTGAAATGGCCGAAGCGGATGCTGAGCTGGCGCGTCGCACGCTCCACCGGCAGGCCCTCCTTCAGCATCAGATAGAGTGTGCTCATCAGCCCCGCCCGATCTGCGCCCGATTTGCAGTGCATCAGGACAGGTCCCTCGATCCGCTCGAACAGTGCCTTGGCCTCGTGAATGACCTCCGGCCGCGGCACGTCGCGGGACTTGACCGGGAAATCGACGAAGGCGATGTCGCGCTTCTCGCACGCTTCCCGCTCGAGGAAATACCAGCCGCTTTCGTTCGCGCCGCGCAGGTTGACGACGGTTTTCAGCCCGAACTTGTGGAACAGCCAGATATGGCTCGGCGGCGGCACGGCGGCGCGCCAGACACCTGGCCGGATACGCCACAGGTTCCACCAGACGTAGCGCAGGATTCCATGGTCGACGAACAGCATGTCGATCCAGGCCCGCAGGCGCCCGCGGGCGGTCTGCATGTCGTCGCGGGTGATGCGCATGGTGGAGGTATCGGGAACCCGGGCAGTCGGCCAAGGGCCGCGGGAAAAGGCGGGCGGACCTTACGTGGCGGCGCGGGGCAGGTCAATCGCGGCAGCCCCCCAATCAGCCGGCGACATCGCGCCGAAACCGTCCCCGCGGGCGGGGGGTATCTACTCGTGAACAACGCAACCCCCAAGAGGGAGATCGATCCAATGACAAAGTTCGGCTTCAATACGCGTGTGGTCGCCTCGGCAGTGCGGAACGCCAGGGACGACGACCGGAACGACGGCGGCGAGGTCGCGCCGTTCTTCAACGATGACGGCCCGGGCCGCTCCCGCCGCCGTCAGCACGCGGCGGGCGGTCCGGCGACCAAGCCGCTCACCCCCGTCCGGCGCCGCCAGCGTTGAATGAATTGTTCGTGTGCGAGCAGGACGGCTGACGATTCGTTTACCCCCGCAGATGGAGAGTCGATAAGGTGATGTTTGGTTGATGCAGTCTAGGGGACAGCCATGCCCATCGGCGGCGGTCAGGTGCCGTTTCGCATCGCCAGGCAGACCGCGCCGCGCAAAGGTCTTGCCTGTCTCGCGGGCATCTTCCTGACGCTTTGCTCCGTCTTCCTTGCGGCGCCCGCCAGGGCCGAGGAGGACCCGTGGCGATGGGGCTGTCTCTGCCGGATGACCGCCCTGACGAACTGGCCGACGGAGAACTTCGTCGTGCTGGTTCACGTCACGGAGGAAACCCGGTCCGAAATTGTCGAGTATCTCGCCCGTATCCGGCTCGCCTCTGGGCGCCGGATCTATCTGAACGTCCCCGCCTGCCGTCCCGGAACCTGCCGCAGCCGTCTCTTCGAAAATCTCGCCCCTGTCGAATACAAAGGCTGGATCCGTATCCGCATCGTCGACAACCCGCCTTACACAAAGCCGGGGGGCGATTTCCAGCGCCACAGGGTCATTCCCGGCTACCGGTTCGAAGTCTGGGGTCGCTAGGGCGCGTCCGTTCACTCGTCCGGCGTACCGGCCATGACGGTCAGCCAGGCCTCGACCTCTGCCGGCCGGCCCAGAATGACGGCGCGGCCGCCGAAGGCTTCCAGTGCATCCAGAACGCCGGGACGAATCCGGCGGCTGTAACTCCAGACATAACGCAGGAATTCCCAATCGAAGCGCTCCGGGCAGCCTTCGGGCATCTCCGCGCGCGTCCGGCCATACCCGGCGACGGTGCGACGCAGGACACGGCTCAGCGCGATGCGTCGCGGCAGGTCCAGGAAGATCGCCGTGTCGGCGCGGGCGAGACGCTCGGCGAGTGTGCCGCCATATGTGCCGTCCATGATCCAGCGCGGTGCCTCGACCAGACGGCGATGCTCTGCCCGCCAGGCCTCCCGCTCCATCTGGACCCAGCCCGGCTGCCAGAAATGCCGGTCCAGATGGACGACCGGCAGGCCCGTCAGCGCACCCAGGCGCCGCGCGAAGGTCGACTTCCCGGCGCCGGAGGAGCCGACGACGACGACGCGCTGCAGGGCAGGGCCGCGATATGGTGGGAACCTCTTGTGCATGGCGCCTATCTAACACCGGACGCACGACGAAATCGTTAGGCGAGCGGCCGTGCTCTAGGCCGTCCTGAACGGCGCCAGGTTCCCGAAGAAGATCTCTGCGCAGGCCCGCCAGCTATAGCCCTCGGCATAGGCGCGGCAGGCGGCGGGCTCCTTTTCCAAAGCTGTCCGCGCAGCCTCGCCAAGGTCCTCGTCCAGGCAGCCGACCGCCTCGTCCTGGATGACGTCGATGGGGCCGGTCACCGGAAAGGCCGCCACGGGCACGCCGCAGGCGAGCGCCTCGAGAAGCACGAGCCCGAAAGTGTCGGTCCGGCTGGGGAAGACGAAGACGTCGGCCGAGGCGATGTGGCGGGCCAGCTCCTCGCCTTTCTTGTAGCCGGTGAACACCGTCTCGGGATAGCGGCCTTTCAGGCCGTCCATCAGGGGGCCGTCGCCGACCACCACCTTGGTGCCGGGCAGGTCGAGCGCGAGGAAGGCCTCGATGTTCTTTTCCACCGCGACCCGGCCGCAGAAGAGGAAGACCGGCCGGTCGCGGTTGCCGAACAGGGCTTTTTCCCGTGGTCGGAAGAGGGCCGTGTCGACCCCCCGGGTCCACATCTTGATGTTGTCGAAGCCGACCCCTTCCAGGGTCTCGGCGAGGGACCGGGTCGCCACCATCACGCCCTTCGATGGCCCGTGAAACCTGCGCATCAGGGCATAGCCCCAGCGCACCGGGACGCGGAAACGGGCGTGGACATATTCCGGGAACTTGGTGTGAAAGCTGGTCGTGAAGGGCAGCTTGCGGCGCAGGCAGAGACGCCGTGCGGCCCAGCCCAGCGGCCCCTCCGTCGCGATGTGGATCGCGTCGGGCCCGAAGCTGTCGATGACCCGCTTGATACCCGTCTTGGGGAAGAGGGCGAGACGGATCTCCGGGTAGGTCGGGCAGGGAATGGTCCGGAACCGGTCCGGCGAGACGACCTCGACCGCGTGCCCCATCTCGCGGAGTTCGTCGGCGACGGTCGAGAGCGTGCGGACAACGCCGTTCACTTGGGGGAACCAGGCGTCGGTAACGAGCAGGATCTTCATGAGCGGGCCCCGTTGGGCAGGGACATGTCAGTCGACCTGCGCCATGGCGCGCTTCTTCGGGCGGCGCTCGCGGTCGACGGCGAGGAGGAAATCGGCCTTGTTCGAGACCCAGTCGAGGATCTCCAGCCGGCCGTCGAAATGCTCGACAAGCGCCGTGCAGCTCTCCACCCAGTCGCCGTCGTTGCAGTAGGTGATGCCGTCGATCTCGCGGATCTCGGCGTGATGGATGTGGCCGCAGATCACGCCGTCGACGCCTCGGTTCTTGGCGGCGGCGGCCACCGCCCGCTCGAACCGGCCGATATATTCGACCGCGTTCTTGACCTTCTGCTTCAGATAGGCGGAGAGCGACCAATAGGGCAGGCCGAGCTTGCGGCGCGCCAGGTTGAACCAGTAGTTGGTCGAGAGCGCGAGGTTGTAGGCCCAGTCGCCGAGGAAGGCGAGCCACTTGGCATAGCGCACCACATTGTCGAACTGGTCGCCGTGCAGGACGAGGAAGCGGCGGCCGTCGGCCATGGTGTGGATCGCCTGACGCCGGGTGACGATGCCGCCGAACAGC
>CAYGKX010000301.1:0-4250 GCA_964350225.1 uncultured Rhodospirillaceae bacterium
GGATGCGCGGCGACACGTCGCCAATCTTGATGTGGTCGGCCATCATTCGTTCCTGTGAAAAGTTGCGAGGCTAAGGTGCCGGCGTTCGCGCAGGCTGTGGCTTAAGCTGCGCCGTCGAATTGAGACGATTGGCGCTGTATTCCGATGCTCCAGCTGTCAGCCCCTTCGCAATGGCGCCGAAGGCGGCGCTCTGACTCTTTTGATCTGCTTCGAGCAGGGCCAGACGGTTACTGTTCTGGGTGTTCACCAGGGACGCGCTCAGGCCGGCCTGCCGGTTGAGCGCCGCTTCTTCGCCCTGCCGGGCGCTTTCGGTCTTGAGGCCGCGCAGCACCGCCGCGCTCGATCCCGTCGCCGAACCGGTGCCGTGCGCTCCGAATGCTGCACGGCGCGTCGCGGTTTCCTGTTTCAATGCCTGCTTGCGGCGGCGCTCCTGAATCTTTTGCGCCAGAGCAACCTGCTTCGCCTGTGCCGCATAGGCGGCGTTGTTCGCCTTGTTCCGGGCGCGCGCCGCCTGCTGGGCCTGGGCGACCTGGATCGCGGCACTGGCCGCTGCGATGGCCAGGCTTGCTGTAAGTGCCATGTCGGACTTCCTAGTCGTTGATCTTGATTTCGGTGGTGACGCCAAGGATCGTGCAGGGCAGCGGAACAGCCTGCTCCACCCGCCAGACCGGTGTTGCCGCACCCCGGCGCCAACCCATCGCCCGGACGACCTTGTCGCCGGAGAATGCCGGCGGGCCAGTGTCGAGGAGGCCCTCGCCCAGCCGCTTGAAGGGCACCGGCCGCAATCCCTGTCCGGCATCGACGACGAGGGCCTTTGTCTCGAGCAGCCGGAAAGTCGCCCGGATCAGCCGCACGGGCAGGCCGTGGGCCGGGCCCCGGGCCGACCCGGCGACGAGCGGCAGCGGTTCGACCTCCATCGTTACCGGAAGGCCGATTTCCACCGCGCTCACTTGTGTCTCCAGCTGGAGTTGTCCCCCGCTGACGAGGTTGTCCGACAGCACTTCTCCATCGCCCACGATCGAGACCGTCTGACCGTCGAGATGGTCGAGCCCATCCCAGACGTCCGTCGGGGATCCGGCGTCGGCAAGATGGGCGGAATCGAGGCAGGTGGCGCGGTCGAACCGTTCGAGAAAGAGGCCGCCGGCGCGCTCGACCATCAGATAGCTTCTGCCGTCGACCACTGCGACCGACCGGAACGCTCCCGGGGTGGATTGCCGGGACCAGGCGGTGACCTGCTCCGCCCGGTAGACGGTGACGGTGGATATTGTTCCGTCCGACAGAACGACATGAAACAGGCGTTCCTTCTGGTCGTAGTCCTGATCGACCGGGTCGACGATCATGTGTTTCGCCAGGAGCGCGAGGTCGTTCGCCTGGTAGGCCTGTTCGACATCGGTGAAAAGGAATTCGCGCAGGGCGTCGCCGCTGCGCGAGACGAACAAGGTACCGCCGTCGACATCCTTCGGCGGCACGGTCCGGTCCACCAGCGAACCGACCCGTGTCTGCCGCTTCAGCTGAATGTTTCCCGGGGTCAGCGGATCGCCCGTCACCATCCATTCGGCACCCGAGGTCATGACCTGAAGATGGCGCCCGGAGAAGACATGGCGGATGGCGTTGACCTGGTCCGAGAGGATGGCGAACTCGACCGCGTTGTCGTCCAGCCCCTCACCCAGGTCGAAATTGAACAGGTCGGACGATTTCGACAGCCACAGCCGGTTCGGCAGGTCGCGCGAGCCGCCGATCACGAGCCGGTCCTGATGGAAGCCGACGCAAGTCGGCCAGCCGCGCAGGATGGAGAAGGCGGGCTCCTCCCAGTCCTTCGTCGCGTCACCCGATTGCAGCTTTTCTCGGACGAGTGCCGTCGCCTGTGTCGGCGACCTGACCCCGGTGATACGCACCTGGCGGCGGTCGGGCCGGAAATGCATGCCGACATGCGCCGCGTCGAAGTCCGGCGCGGACGCGACGAGATCGATATTCGCGTCGCGCGCCGTGCCGCTCGGGTCCAGGGTCACGTCGGCATCCGCGAACTTGTAGAAGGGCATCTGGAGGGCGTAGCCGAGGAGCGGCTTTGACTTGTCGGAATTGTCCCCGCCTTCCCGGGTTTCCTCCTCGATGAAACGCCAGTCCTCGATCCGCCAGCGTTCTTCCGGCTCGCCGCCGACGACAACCAGGTTCCGCGTGACCAGCTTGGGCGGGACAGCCGGATGCGTGACCAGAAGCGTATCTGCGCTCTGTGCCCATCCGATTTGCGCGATCTGCTCGGCAGAGAAGGGGGATGGAATGTCGGAAACCCATAGATCGTCGGCATAGACCGCGATGTTGAATTCCGTGAAGACCAGAAGGTAGGTCTGTTCCACGTTGAACTCGAAGGCGACGAGACGACCGGTCTTGATCTCCTCGCTCTCCACATGCAGATGGAAGCCCGCGAGGGAGACGGTCGCCGAACCGAGGTCGTCGGTACCGGTCCTGATTGCCCGGACGAAGCGGGTCGGTACCGAGATCGACCGGCGGGCGGAGGCCGGGATGTCGGTAATGGATACCGCCGGGCCAAAGTCGGTCCATCCGACACCGTCGTCCGAGACCTGTATCTGGAGATCGGCCGGCCCCGTGGCCCCGTCGAGGGCAACGCCCACAAGGTCCACGGTATCGATCGTCCGGACCGGGGAGAGTTCCGCTCGAACGATTTCATACCCGTTGGTGGTCGAAAGGGGCGTCGTCGTCTTCGTCGCGGTCAACCAGTCGCCATCCGCCGCGACCGCTGCCGAGCCGCCGTTGACCATCGTCATGGTGCCGCCCTCGGTGAGGCGTTCGAAAGCGCGTCGGGCCTTCGCGACAAACCGCGTGCCGGCCCGTCGGGTCACGCCGCCGGTCGGCTGGACAAAGACGTTCCGGAGTTTCGCGGCACCGTTCTGGTAGGCCGTGAGATCGCCACGTCCCAGAAGAGTGGGACCGATCTCGCCGGCCGTGAAATTTGTCTTGCTCAGGCGCAGCCGTGTCATGCGTCCCTCACATCGACCAGGCTGAAGTCCTCGATCCGGGACGGGGTTTCTTCCTGTGCATCGATCAGGCGTGCACGGCGCAGTTCGTTCTCCGCCATTCGCGCCAGCAACTCGGCCCGGCTCGTGCTCTCGGTCACAGGCAGGCAGAATTCAGCGGCGAGGCGCGTGATGAGCGCGTGGTCGAAGAAAGGCGGAAAGGCGATCTCGTCCGGCCGGAAGATATAGGTCAGGGTCACCCGCTCGGCGTTGGCATGAAGGCGCCGTTCGGCGATGCGATAGGGCAGGCCGCGTCCGAAGGGGCCGGCACCAGCCGACAGGGCCCGAAGGAAGTCCGCGGGTAGCTGGTAGGCGTGGGCAAAGTCCGCGACCGGCACGGCGCTCAGGCGCGGGAGGACGGCTTGTCCCGTCGCGAAGTTCCAGGGGTGCGAGGACAACACGGCGTCGCGCACGACGGGATAGAGATTCGCCGCGACTTCCGCCTCGGCCGTGCCCTCGTCGAAGGAGGCAATCGTCTGCGCGCCGAGTTTGAGAAGCGCGCGGGAGCAGAGCGCAATGCTGCTGAGCGCCATGGAGGTCTCCAGTTGTCGGGGAAGAAAAGCGGGCGCCCCGCAGAACCGGGGCGCCCGTCGAAGCAGGTCTGCCGATATCGGCGACGTCAGTCGGTGTCGGATCCGCCGACCGTGGTCATGTCGTTCACGTCGACGACACCGCCGGCATTGGCGGAAACGATGAAAATACCGCCGGAGACGCCGCTGCCGGTGTCGACATTGGCGAAGATCATGTCGCCGGCGCGCAGCATGGTCGCCGCGTCGTCGAAATAGCCTGCGCTGTCCACGGTGGCCGCGGTGTCCGCGGTCGTGTAGTGCCACAGGGTGAAGCCGTTGGCGTAGGCGAGCACGCTCAGGTTCTTGGCGTTATAGGCCATGGTTCGTGTCCTCCTTCGCTCAGCTTTCGACGCAGTCGATGGCGACGACACCGTTCGTGTCGATGAGGCAGGCACCCTGCGACATCATGTTGCTCACGAAATGCGCCGCGCGGTCGCCGTGCCAGGTGATGTCCGACTTGACGTCCGCGCCCGAGGCGTGGCCGAGCGCGGTGCGGTGATACCAGTGGCACTTGCGCGTGGCGCCGGAGAGGCTCAGGCCGGAGTGGGGCATCCACATGGTGCCCAGCCACTTCTTGGCCTGGGCGCCGCGCCAGGGCAGCTCGTCGGTGCCGACATAGTCGGCGTTGGCGAACTCCTCGATTCCAAGA
>CAYGKX010000301.1:4260-5579 GCA_964350225.1 uncultured Rhodospirillaceae bacterium
ACTGTTTCCACCCGACGATGGCGTATCGATTGCCGTCGTCCGGCACATCGTTGCCGCCGAGCGTTTCGAACGCCTCCAGGACCTTCGGCTTGGTCAGGCCGTTGCCGCCGGCCGCCACCGTGGAGGTGGTCTGGTCGAGGGCATCGATGATCAGCTCGTCGGTCTTGCGGCCGAGGGCGTAGGCGCCTGCCTCGACGACGACCTGTCGTTCGTTGGAAGCGCTCTTCAGCTCGTCCAGCTCGGCCTGCTGCTTCTCCTTGGCGCGGCCGACCAGCTGGCACTCGACCGGTTCGTGGTCGATGTTCATCACCGGCACCTGGCCGTGCCGGGCCTTGGTCGAGGCCGTGCCCTTGCCGACCTTCTGGAAGACGACGGTCGCGCCCTTCACGTTGTTCCGGCTGCGCACGGTGTTGCGCAACTTGGAACCCATGCGCTGGAAGGCGGCGTGGACCTCGGCCTCATATTGCTTGGCGAAAGACTGTTCCACCGTGGTGGACATAGGTGTCCTCCATGTCTGGTTGTTCCGATGGGGTGAGGCACCGTGCCCTCGTTCGGTATGTCGCGACTGGCAGGGGCCACGCGGCCGGTGGAGCAACGGCAATCGCGCCCGGGCGGCCGCGCCGGGCTCCGAAGCGCCGGGCGCGGCCGTTATCCGGGTCGCGAAGGGCGATTACATCTCCCGGAAATGCCGACGGCGGGCTCCGGGGAAGGAGCCCGCCGTCGGCTGGGACGCAATCGCGAGGGGGTACAATGACTGCAGACTATCGATGTCGACTATCGGTCGACGCCAGAGCAACTCTCATGCTGGGTGCTGGACGCCGGAAACCCCGGCTGCGGGCATAGTTGTGGCGTTGACGGATGACAGATAGGAGCGCAGCATCAGGACGTCAAGAACAAAATAGGAATATTTATTTTCCGTCGGGAAAGCCGGCCTAAATGCCAACGGCTGCTCCCAGAGCCAGTTCCATATGTCTAGCCACCACTTTCGCCTTCACCGGCGCGGCGCGTCTGCCAAGCCTTTCTGGCCGCCGCCCTTCTCTTTCGAGTGGCCGCCGCCTTCGGGCCCGCGTCTTTCATTCTGGCTTTGTGCGAAGGTTGGCCCTTCGTCTCCTGCCAATGCGCACGAAGGATTCTGATAGCTTCAACCGGATACAATGCCGCGTCGTACATCCAATGGTGCGTCTGGCACAGATAAGCGAGATTGTCCGGATCATTATTGTCAGCCCGGTGATCAAGGTGTGCGACGGTTAGACAGGTCGGCAGCGTCAGTCCGCAGATGACACAACAGGCGTACTCATATGCCTCTGCGGCATTCCTGC
>CAYGKX010000302.1:0-278 GCA_964350225.1 uncultured Rhodospirillaceae bacterium
GCCCTCCGATGCCATCGCCGCGACCGTGGGGGCGACGATGGTCTCGATCACCTCCTGCTCCAATGCTGCGGTCATCACCGGGGCCGGGGAATAGGCGCCCATGCCGCCGGTATTCGGCCCCGTGTCGCCCTCGCCGACCGCCTTGTGGTCCTGCGCCGAGGCGAGCGGCACGAAGTGCGTGCCGTCGCAGATGGCGAGGTAGGAGACCTCCTCTCCGACCAGGAATTCCTCGATCACGACTTCTGCGCCGGCCGTCCCGAAGGCCCGGGCGTCCATGA
>CAYGKX010000302.1:288-5152 GCA_964350225.1 uncultured Rhodospirillaceae bacterium
TCGGCCTTGACGACGATCGGCGCGCCGGTCTCCCGGACATAGGCCTTCGCGGTCTCGAGGTCCGAGAAGCGGCCGTAGGCGGCCGTCGGGATGCCGTATTTGGCGCAGAGGTCCTTCATGAACCCCTTGGAGCCTTCCAGCTGCGCGGCGCCCGCCCGGGGTCCGAAGGCCTTGATGCCGATCTCCGCCAGCCGGTCGACCAGCCCCGCAACCAGCGGCGCTTCCGGTCCGACGACGACGAAATCGATGGCATTCTCCCGCGCGAAGGCGACGAGCCCGTCGACATCCTCGGCGCCGACGGCCACGCATTCCGCGACCTCCGCAATTCCGGCATTTCCCGGCGCGCAATAAAGCGCATCGACCAGGGGCGACGCCCCGATGGCCCAGCACAGGGCATGTTCCCGTCCACCGCCGCCGACCACCAATATGCGCATGCAACCCCCTCCTTGCTCGGTCGGGGCATCCTAGTGAGCGGGGGGCGGGGGTCAATGGCGGGAGGCGTGGGGCCTGTGTTAAGAAAGTCGTATCCGACACAGAGGATACCCGATGACCGACGACGTGGACCTTTCCGGCCATAACGCCCCGATCTTTTCCGTGACCGAACTGTCGGCCGCCCTCAAGCGGGTGGTCGAGGGAGAGTTCGGTCATGTGCGGGTGCGCGGCGAGGTGTCGGGCTTCAAGCGGGCGGCCTCCGGCCATCTCTACATGACCCTGAAGGACGCCGACGCCGTGATCGACGGTGTCTGCTGGCGCGGCACCGCCGGGCGGCTCTCAGTCGCGCCGGAGGATGGGCTGGAGGTGATCGCGACCGGCCGGCTCACGACCTACGCCGGCCGGTCCAAGTACCAGATCGTCATCGAGCAGATGGAGATGGCGGGCGAGGGCGCGCTTCTCAAGCTTCTCGAGGAACGGCGGAAGAAGCTGGCGGCCGAAGGCCTGTTCGACGCGGAACGGAAACGGCCGCTGCCCTACCTGCCGGAGGTGGTCGGGGTCGTCACCTCGCCGACCGGGTCCGTCATCCGGGATATCCTGCACCGGCTGGCTGACCGTTTCCCGCGCCATGTTCTGGTCTGGCCGGTGCTGGTCCAGGGCGAGGGCGCGGCGGAGCAGATCGCGGCCGCCATCGACGGGTTCAACGCCCTGGCGCCGGACGGGCCCGTCCCGCGCCCCGACGTCCTGATCGTCGCCCGGGGTGGCGGCAGCCTGGAGGATCTCTGGGCCTTCAACGAGGAGGTTGTGGTTCGGGCGGCGGCCGGGTCCGGCATCCCGCTTATCTCGGCGGTCGGCCATGAGACGGACACGACCCTGATCGATCACGCCGCCGACCTGCGCGCGCCGACCCCGACGGGCGCGGCGGAAATGGCGGTGCCGGTCCGCGCCGATCTCATCGCAACGGTTGCCGACGAGGGGCGGCAGCTTTACGGGCAGCTCCCCACCCTCGAGGCGCCGGGCTTCACGCGGCTGGAGGGCCTCGGCCGGGGACTGCCCCGGCCGCAGCGGATACTCGAAGACCTGGCGCAGCGGCTGGACGACCGGGGAGAGCGGCTCGGCCTCGCCGCACGCGGGCTCCTCGCCAATCGCGCCCGGGATCTCGCCCAGACGGCCGCCGGCCTCCGCCGCCGCGCGCTGGAGGAGGCGATCCTGCGCGGCCGGGAGCGCACGTCGGAGATGGGCAGCCGACTTGCGCCCGCCGTCGAGCGCGGCCTGCGCCAGGCGGCGGACCGGCTCGCCGGCCAAGCGGCATTGCTCAATTCCTTCTCCTACGAACGCGTCCTCGACCGGGGCTTCGTCCTGGTGCGGGACGTCGGCGGGGAGCCGCTGACGAAGGTGGCCGACGCCTCGCCGGGCCAGGAGATCGTCCTCCAGTTCGGCGACGGCACCGCCGATGCCCGGGTGGCGGGCGCTGGGGCTCCGGCGAAGAAACGCGGCAAGCGGGGCGACGACGACCAGACGCAGGAGACGCTGTTTTGACGGCGGGCGATGTGGCCAACATGCGCTTCCGCAAGGCGAACCGGCTGGCCGGCATCGGGGCGGTTCTGGCGACGTTCGCGGTGGCGGGTGCAGTGCCCGCGGCGGCCCAGTCCGACCCTCGCCTCACCCTGCGCAATCCCGCAATCCAGGGCGGGCTCGTCTTCGGCCGAGTGCAGGGGGCGCCGAAGGTGACCCTCGACGGCAAGCCGATCCGTCTCGGCCCTGGCGGGCGCTTCGTCTTCGGGCTCGAGCGCGATGCGAAGCCGACCGCGGTCCTGAAGCTCGACTGGGGTGACGGCACTGTATTGACCCGGGCGATCGCCGTGCGCCAGCGCAAGTATCGCATCCAGCGCATCAACGGGCTGCCGGAGAAATATGTCCGGGAGATCGACCCGAAGTCGGCCCTCTACAAGCGGCTGGAGAGGGAATATTACCTCGTCAAGGCGGCGCGGGAGCGGTTCAGCGACCTGCCCTATTACCGGGGTCGCTTCATCTGGCCGGCCAAGGGCCGTATCTCCGGCATCTATGGCAGCCAGCGCATCCTCAACGGCAAGCCGCGCCGGCCCCATTACGGGGTGGATGTGGCCGCGCCCCGGGGAACGCCGGGTGTCGCGGCGCAGGACCGCGTCGTGGCGCTCGCCCATCCCGGGCTCTATTTCGCACGCCAGACGAGCATCCTCGCCCACGGGCAAGGGGTGACGACGACCTACATCCATCTGAGCGAGATCGCCGTCAGGAAAGGGCAGACGGTCAGGCGGGGCCAGCGCATCGGACGCATCGGCACGACCGGCCGGTCGACCGGGCCACACCTGCACTGGGGTCTGAACTGGGGACTGACCTATCTCGATCCGGGCACCCTGGTTTCCGGACAGCCAGGCAAATAATAGACCGATAAGTCTATCTACTTAAGAAGGCCGGCAATCACCGCGTCTATGGCCGCCTCGTCTTCCCAGGCAAGCTCGACCGGGATCGGCCGGACGAGCGCCTGTGCCTCGGGCCAGAGGCGGACATGGTCCTTCTCTGTGGTCACCACGATGGCGCCGCGCTCCGTCGCGATCTCGCTGGCCAGCATGATGTTCTCCACCGTATAGGCGTGATGGTCCGGAAAGGGGATCGCTTCCACCACGGTCGCCCCCAGGGACAGGACGGTCTCGAAGAACTTGTCGGGCCGGCCGATCCCGGCGATGGCGACCACCCTCTGCCCGGCCAGGCCCTCGGCTTCCGGCGTCGGCACCAGTTGGGCGCTCAGGACGGGGAGGTCCGGCCGTGTCGCCGAGAGGCGCTTTGCGGCGCCGACCCGATCGGTGCCGACGACGATTGCGGCCCCGGCCCGGGCGAGCCCCGCCTCGACCGGCTCGCGGAGGGGCCCGGCGGGCAAAACGCGCCGGTTGCCGAAACCGAAACCGCCGTCGACCACGACCAGGGACAGGTCCTTGGCGACGGCGGGGTTCTGGAAGCCGTCGTCCATCACGATGACTTCGGCGCCGGCCTCGACGGCGGCGCGGGCGCCGGCCGCCCGGTCCCGGGCGACCCAGACCGGCGCGCGCCGCGCCATCAGGAGGGGCTCGTCGCCGACCTCCGCCACGCCATGAATACGGGGATCGACCCGGACGGGGCCCGCCAACCGCCCCTTGTATCCGCGCGACAGGATATGCGCCCGGCTGCCCAGGGCGGCGAAACGGCCCACCAGCGACAAGGCGACCGGCGTCTTGCCACTGCCGCCGGCCCCGATGTTGCCGACGCAGACGACCGGGACGGGCGGGCGGTAATCGGGCGCGCGGGAAACGCGCCGACGGGTCGCGGCGGCATAGATCGCTGCCGCCGGCAAGAGCAGGGTCGAGAGCGCGCCGCGGCGGCGCCAGAAGTCAGGCGCCCGCATTCGGCCTTCCGTTCGGCAGGATGGGCGCGAGCGCGGCGAGATAGTCGTCGAGCACATGCCGTTCGCCGGTCGCCGCCCGCGCCGCCGCGTCGCCCATCTCGCGCCGCGCGGCATCGTCCGCGAGAAGGGCTGCAACGGCTTCGCCGAGTTTCTCCGCGTTGGCGATGCCTCTCGCCCCGCCGGTCTCCGCCATGCGGTCGGCGATCGCCTGGAAATTGTGAATATGCGGGCCGAACAGCACCGGCCGGCCGAGCGCGGCGGGTTCCAGAAGGTTCTGGCCGCCATGGGGGACCAGGGTGCCGCCCATGAAGACCAGGTCGACGGCGCGGTAGAACAGACCCAGCTCCCCCAGGGTATCGGCGATATAGATGTCGGTCTCGGGCAAGACCTTTGCGCCGGCCGCGCGCCGGGCCACGGTGTGGTCGAAGTCGACGAGGTCCAGCTCGATCGTCTCTCCCCTGTCGGGGTGACGCGGCACGACGATAACCAGCGCCGACGGCACCGCTTTCCTGACCGTATCGTGGGCCGCGGCGATCATGCGTTCCTCGCCGGGATGGGTGCTCGCGGCGATCCACGACCGGCGATCGCCCAGCGCGGCCTTGAGCGCCGCGACATCGTCCTCGCCGGCGGGCAACGGCCGGGCGGCATATTTCAGGTTTCCGACCGCGCGGGCCTGGCTCGCGCCCAGGGCCCGATACCGGTCGGCATCCGTCTCGGTCTGCGCCAGGACAAGCGAGAAGGCGGAGAGGAGACGCCGGATCGCGCGCGGCCAGCGCTGCCAGCGCTCGAACGAGCGCTCCGACATCCGCGCGTTGACCAGGGCCATCGGGATGCCGCGCGCCGCCGCCTCGGTGGTCAGGCCAGGCCAGAGTTCGGATTCGATCCAGATCGCGCCGTCCGGACGCCAGTGATCCAGGAAGCGGCGGACCCAGGCCGTGCAGTCGAGCGGCACATACTGGTGGATCGCGCGCTCCGGAAGGCGCGTGGTCATCAGCCGCGCGGAGGTCACCGTAC
>CAYGKX010000302.1:5162-5553 GCA_964350225.1 uncultured Rhodospirillaceae bacterium
GAAGAACGTTCAGCGCCGGGTCGGCGTCAAGCAGCCGGTCGATCAGGGTCAAGGCGCTGATGGCCTCGCCGACGCTTGCCGCATGGACCCAGACGAGCCGCCCGTCCGGCCGGGGCTGCCCGGCCCGCCCCATGCGCTCGCCCATGCGGTCCGGGTCCTCCTTGCCGCGGAGGCGGCGGCGGGAGAGGATCGCCCGCGCCACCGGCGGCGCTAGCCAGCCGGCGAGTCTATAGAGGGGAAGCAGCATCCCGGCCCCGTCACGCGCTCGCGGCCGACGATGCTGCGGCGGCCGGCTTGTCGCCGGTCGCGTCTTCCGCGTCCGCATTGTCCGCGGTGTCGAGCTGGTTGGCATAAAGGCGTGCATAGCGGCCGCCCAGTGCCAGCAGT
Source organism: uncultured Rhodospirillaceae bacterium (assembly GCA_964350225.1). Taxonomy (GTDB): domain Bacteria; phylum Pseudomonadota; class Alphaproteobacteria; order Bin65; family Bin65; genus CAYGKX01. Next base: position 5,550 of record CAYGKX010000302.1, read on the forward strand.
TCGG
>CAYGKX010000303.1:0-5532 GCA_964350225.1 uncultured Rhodospirillaceae bacterium
CGACGTGCGCGCGATCCTGGATGCGCTCGGCTACCCGACATACAATGCCTTCGGCATCTCCTACGGCACCAAGCTGGCGCAGGAGCTTATGCGCACCGCGCCCGATGGCTTGCGCAGCGTCGTGATCGACAGCATCGTCAGGTGCCGGGCCTCGACAGTGTCCTCCCGGTTCCAGGGGCACATCTTCATGCAGCGCCCGCAGGCCGAGCCGCGCGGCTGGGTCACGCGGTATTTCGTGCATTTCTCGACGTCGGCCTTCCAGATCTCGTAGCCGTTGAACATCACCTTGTCGCCGAAGGCGATGGCGTTGCACGGACACTCGCGCGCGCATTTCCGGCACTGGGAGCAGAAATCCTGCAGGCCGAAGTCGATGGGCCTGTCGACCTCCATCGGCAGGTCGGTCGTGAAGACGACGGACTTGGAGCGCGGGCCGATGAAGGGGTTGAGGATCGTGTCGCCGATGCGCGAGACCTCGCCCAACCCGGCCATCAGGATCGCCGGATTGTGGATCACCTCCGAATGGGCGTTGGTGTGGGAGCGGGCGGAGAAGCCCATCCGGCGGCAGTGGGCCGCCATGACACCGGCGATCTCCGCGCCCCGCATATAGGCGCGCATCGACTGTGACGCGGAGATCCAGTCGTCGCCGGACGCCCCTTCCATCGTCTCGAAGCCCTGGTCGATGAGCATGACGACGGCATAGTCGTGATAGGCGTCGATCGGCTTCCCTTCGACCTCGTCGTGGGAATAGTACATCCAGGGCTCCGCCCGGCAGATGCCGACGAAGTCCGCCCCCATGAAATGGCCGAGCGCCTTGATGGCGTCGGCGTTGGCCCTCGGGTCGGACAGGTCGCCGCCGATGCCGGTCGACTGCATCTTGTGGCGCGAGCCCTGGAGCGGGACCATGTCGAAGATGAGCGGGCGCATCCCCAGCGCATAGGGGTGCTTCATCGGGAAGCGGTTCCGCTCCTGCTGCGCCTTCGCGCCCAGGTCGCCCGACTGCGCCCGCTTGAAGAAGTCGCCGCGCTTGGGCACGCGAACGATCTCGTCCTGCAGGACCAGGGTGGTCGGCGTGTCGACCCTCGCGATCTCCTCCATCGGGTAACGGCCCATATGAACCGGTCGGCGCGCTTCTTCCGTGTAGTGCCACTGGGGCCGGGTGCCGTCGACACCGGCCTGGATCGCCGGGTCGTTGGGAACCAGCGGGCTGTCGGCGGAGAGGGGCTGGTCTGGCGCGAGCGCATAGTCGGTGGTCACGACCCCCAGACGGAAACCGCGTTTCAAGAAGGGTACGACGAGCCCCCCGTCCTCCACCCGCGCGACACCCGCCTTGACCGCCAGGCGGCCGAGATCGACCTGGCTGTCGCCGGCGAAATGGCCGCGCGCGCGATGCCCCATCCAGCGGATATAGCCGGAGAGGACGGCCGCAAGCTCCGCCGCGCGCAGGTCCGTGCGGGCGACGTTGGCGCCCCGGATCCAGTCGGCGCCGGGCTCCCCCGGTTCGGGTTCGCGGCCGAACTCGATGGCGAAGACGAAGGCCCATCGGTGGCCCGGCGCGTCGTCCAGTCGGTCTTCGGGACCGATCTCGCAGCAGCCGACGATGTCGGCGTCGAGGAAATAGGCGGAGGCCTTCAGGTTGTTTGCCCGGATCGTCGGGTCGTCCGGCACGGGCGCCAGCCCCGGCGCGACTTTGCCGTCGAGATGCCGGGCGAAGACCTCGAAATACTCGTCCATGACGTGGGAGACGGCACCCTCGCCCGCCGGCGAGGTGTCGTCGGGCTGACGGCCGCCGGCGACGGGCGCCGCTGGGTCCCGCGCCAGCCGTTCGAGCGCGAGCTGTCCCAGATGAGCCGGGCGCTCCCGGTTCGAATAAAGCCGCATTCTCTCCTCCCGCAATATTTTTCAATAGCTTAGGGGAGCGCCGCCACCTACACTACTAATCGATTGGCATATCGTTTATTCGAAATATGAAAGAAGACGATCTCCAGTTCGAACAGATGCGCGTCTTTCTGGCGCTGCTCGCGGAACGCAGCCTGACCCGCGCGGCCCAGCGGCTGGAGGTAAGCCAGCCGACCGTCAGCAAGACCCTGAAACGCCTGCGCGACTATTTCGGCGACCCGCTGTTCGTCCGCGTCGCCGGCGGCATGGAACCGACCGTCCGGGCGCGGGACCTTGAGGAACCGGTCCGCGCGCTGGTCGAGGACGCGGCCCGGCTTCGCAGTTCCCACGGGGCGTTCGACCCGGCGCGGTCGACCCGCAGCTTCAGCATCTTCATCTCCGACGTCGGCGCCATCGGCATCCTGCCGGCGGTGGCGGAGCGGATCGGGCGGACAGCCCCCGGCGTGCGGCTCCGCGCCATCCAGCTCGACATCCGGACCCTGCACCGCCGGCTCGAATCGGGCGACGCGGACCTCGCCGTCGGCGACCTCCGCTCCCTCGTCCACAACATCCGCCGGCAGCAGCTGTTGAGCGAGGGCTATCTGGGGCTGGTCCGGAAAGGCCATCCGCGCCTGACCGGAACGCCGACCGCCGACGCCTATGCCGCCGAACGCCACGTCCTGGTCTCCGCCGCAGACACAGGCCACGGCCATCGGCAGGCGGAACGCGCGCTGGAAGCCGCATTGCCCGCGGCCAACATTGCCCTCCGCGTTCCCGGCTTCGTCGCCGCCGCCATGATCGCCCGGCGCAGCGACCTGGTCGCGACCCTCCCCGCCCGGATCGCCGCGACCCTCGCCGGGGAACTCGACCTCGTCGCTTTCGCGCCACCGTTAACGTTGCCGGAAATCGTCGTCAGCCAACATTGGCACGAACGGTTCGACCGAGACGCCGGCAACCGGTGGCTGCGGGAGACCATCTTCGCCTTGTTCGGGCGCGGCCGCGCCCCCGTGCCGGAGCCCGTCGCATGATCGAACGCTTCACCGACCTCGCCGCCAACGAGCGCACCTTCCTCGCCTGGGTGCGGACCGCCATCGCCATCATCGCCCTGGGCTTCGTGGTCGAGAAGTTCGAACTGTTCCTGCACTATCTGGCCGACGGCGGCGCCAAGGGAACCGCCGGCGAACCGCTGCCGGCGAAGGTAAGCGCAGCGGAGGCGATCGGCCTGATGCTCGTGGCCCTTGGCGTCCTCATCATCGCGGTCGCCGCCTGCCGTTTCCTCTCGCTGAAAAAGCGCCTCCACGACCCGGAGCCGGAGGCCGCCGGATCCCGGCGGCTCGACCGGCTTCTGGTCGTTCTCCTGTCTCTGCTCGTCGGTTTCGTGCTGGTCTATTTCGCCCATTCGCTCGGGCGTTTGCTCTTCGGGTGGTAGGGGCCTTTCTCCGTCCAGTTGTGATGGCCCGTTGAGAGGGCCCGTTGAGAGGGCCCGTTGAGAGGAAAGGAGAAAGGCCGTCAGAACAGCTGGACTATGCCGCGACCGCGCTCTCCCGCCCTTCATAGAGGTCGCGGCCCTTGGACAGCGCCGCGATCTTCGCGTCGGAAATGGAGCGGGGCAGCATCCAGAAGCCGCAGTCCGGGTGGATATAGCGGACGCGGCCGGTGCCCAGCGTATTCTCCGCCCGCTCGATGGCGCGCGCTATCGTCTCCGGCGTCTCGACCTCCGTCGCCTTGATGTCGACGACGCCGAGACCCATGCCGATTTCCGGCCGCAGGTCCTTGAAGGCGACCAGTTCCTCGACCGGCCTGTGCGCATTCTCCATGACGATATGATCCGCATGCAGACTGTTCAGGTAATCGATCAACTGATCCCACGCGCCCTTCTGGATCGACTGGCCGCCATAGTTGCCGAAGCAGAGATGGACCGCGGGCGTTCCCTTGACCGCGTCGAGCACCTTGTTGATCGAGGCCGCCGCCCATTCCCATTCCTCCGGGCTGCCGGGCAGGTTCGCCTCGTCGACCTGGACAACGTCTGCGTCGATGTGCCGGACCTGCTCCGCCAGAACGTCGGCAATAGCGTCGGCAACCTGTTCGACGGAACCGTAGTGCTTGTCGATCAGGGTCTTCGCCAGCATGTGCGGGCCGGTCAGGGTGAATTTGAAGCTGTGTGTCGCGAGCGCCTGTGCCCGGCGGCAGGCACCGGGCAGGTCCAGGGTGCCGGCGGAGATCGGCCCGTCGACGACGCCGGGCGGCCGGGTGCGGAACTGCATGCCGCGCTGGCTGCGATAGGCCTGCAGGTCGTCGAAACCGATCTGCGTCCGGATGCCGTCCATCAGCCGGATGAAGTACTCGATCATCCCGTTGGTCTCGGGATGGTTCGGGTCGAAGCGGTAGAGTTCGCCGTCGCAGACGACGTCGATGCCCGCCGTTTCCTGGGTGTTCAACACGACCCGCGTCGCATCCGCGACCGCCTGTTCGGACGGGTTGGCGACCAGCCAGGCGGGTACGGGATAGGATCCGACGACGGTTGTCTTGATCTGGCTGTTCTCGGCGGTCATCTCAGGGCTTCCTCCTTGTCATTCCGGCCACGAATAATGAGGCGATCGGGGCCCGGGCGGATAGTGTCGGTGGGTCCCCCCATGATAGGCTCCGCACCCCGGAGAGCAACGACAAGAAGAAGGTTTCCGCCATGTCCGATACCGCCCCCGCCAGCCTGCCCGACCGTTTCGAGGACGAAGAAGCGCTCGAAGAGTTCATGACCCGCCCGACCGCCGCGCTGATCGAGGATCTGGCGAGGGTCGAGGGCGACATCATGGTCCTTGGCGTCGGCGGCAAGATGGGTCCCACGCTGGCGCGGATGGCCAAGCGGGCGGTGCCGGAGCGGACGGTCTATGGCGTCGCCCGCTTCAGCGATCCGGAGGTGGCGGAGAAGCTGCGCGGCTGGGGGATCGAGACGATCTCCTGCGATCTGACGGACCGGGCGGCGGTCGAGACGCTGCCCAAATGCCCCAATGTCGTCTTCATGGCCGGCCGCAAGTTCGGCACGTCGGGCAATCTGCCGCTGACCTGGGCGATGAATGTCGCGGTGCCGGCGACCGTCGCCGAGATATTCCATGAGAGCCGCATCGTCGCCTTCTCGACCGGCAACGTCTATGCGCAGACGCCCGTGGTTCATGGCGGATCGGTCGAGAGCGACATCCCGCTGCCGATCGGCGAGTATGCCCAGTCCTGCCTCGGCCGCGAGCGCATCTTCGAGCATTTCTCGAACGTCCATGGCACGCCCGGCCGGATCATCCGGCTGAACTACGCCATCGACATGCGTTATGGCGTGCTTGAGGACATCGGCGCCCGGGTCTTCCGGGGCGAACCCGTCGACGTGACGACCGGCAACGTGAACGTGATCTGGCAGGGGGACGCGAATTCCCAGATCCTGCGTGCCCTCGCCCATTGCACGACACCGACATCGCCACTCAATATCTCGGGGCCCGAACAGGCCAGCGTCCGCGCGATCGCCCACGCCTTCGCCGCCCGTCTCGGCAAGGAAGCCAAAATTGTCGGGGAGGAATCGCCCAACGTCTGGCTGGTCAACACGACCGAAGCCTCGCGCCTCTTCGGGTACCCCGAGGTGCCGATCCTCCGGATGATCGACTGGGTCGCAGACTG
>CAYGKX010000304.1:0-5517 GCA_964350225.1 uncultured Rhodospirillaceae bacterium
GTGGGCCTATTACGAGCTGGGCTGGGGCGGCTGGTGGTTCTGGGACCCGGTCGAGAACGCCTCCTTCATGCCGTGGCTGGTCGGCACCGCCCTCCTCCATTCCGCCATCGTCGTGGAGAAGCGCGACGCGCTGAAAAGCTGGACCGTCCTCCTCGCCATCCTGACCTTCGCCTTCAGCCTGCTCGGCACCTTCCTCGTCCGGTCGGGTGTCCTGACCTCCGTCCACAGTTTCGCCAGCGACCCAGGGCGGGGCGTCTTCATCCTGGCGCTTCTGGCGGTCGCCATCGGCGGCTCCCTCGCGCTCTACGCCGTGCGGGCGCCCGCGCTCAAAGGCGGCGGCCTTTTCCGGCCGATCTCCCGGGAGGGCGGGATGGTCTTCAATAACCTGATCCTGACGACGGCGACGGTCACGGTCCTTCTCGGCACGCTCTACCCCCTGTTCCTCGACGTCCTGGGCGGCGGAAAAATCTCCGTCGGCCCGCCTTATTTCAACGCGACCTTCGTCCCCCTGATGATGCCGCTGCTGATCGCCGTCGCCATCGGACCGATGCTCGCCTGGAAGCGCGCGGACCTCTGGGCCGCTCTCGGCCGCCTCCTCCCCGCCGCCCTCGGCGCCGCGGCCATCGCCGCCTTCGTGTTCTATCTCGCCGGCAGCGGGGCGGCTCTCGCGGCCCTCGGCCTCGGGGTCGCGGTCTGGCTGATCCTCGGCGCAGTTGTCGAATGGGCCGAAAGGGTCAAGCTGCTGCGCGCGCCGCTGGCGGAGAGCTGGCGGCGGGCGAAGGGCATGCCGCGCGCGGCCTGGGGCATGACCCTGGGACACGCGGCCCTCGGCGTCATGGTCGCCGGGATCACCGCCTCCTCCGCCTGGCAGGTCGAGAAGATCCTGGCCATGAAGGCGGGCGACACGGTCGCGGTCGCCGGCTACAGCCTGCGGTTCGACGGCGTGCGCGAGGTGCGCGGCAGCAACTACGTCGCCCGGCGCGCCGCCCTGTCGGTGACCCGCGATGGCAGCCCCGTCACGGCCCTCCACCCCGAGAAGCGCGCCTTCCCGGTCCAGCGCCAGGCGACCAGCGAGGCCGCGATCCACACCACCTTCTTCGCCGACCTCTATGCCGTTCTCGGCGAGCCGGACGGCAAGGGCGCCTGGTCCGTTCGCATCTACTACAACCCGCTCGTGCCCTGGATCTGGGGCGGCGCGATCCTCATGTTTCTGGGCGGATTGGTCTCGCTGACCGACCGGCGCCACCGGGTCGGCGCGCCCCGGCGGGCGAAGGCGCGACCGGCGGGCGCCGCGGCGGAGGCCTGACAGCATGCTGCCGCGCCACGTCCGTTTCGTCCTGCCCGTGTTTCTTGTCGTCGTCCTCGCCGGCGCCTTCCTCTATGTCCTGACCCGGATGGAGAGCGGCGATTACGACGGCCGGGTCGTGCCCTCGGCGATGCTGAACAAGCCGATCCCGACCTTCCGGCTGGACCCGCCGGAGGGACTTGAAAAGGGCTTGTCCGACACGGACATCCGGGGTCGGGTGACCATCGTCAACGTCTTCGCGTCCTGGTGCGGCCCCTGCCTCGTCGAACATCCGATCCTGATGGAGCTCGCGAAGGACAAGCGCCTCCAGATCGTCGCGATCAACTACAAGAACGACCCGAAAAAGGCCGTGGCCTGGCTGACGGAGCACGGCAACCCCTTCTCCCGGGTCGGTTCCGACCGGGTCGGGACCGTCGCCGTCGACTGGGGCGTCTATGGCGTGCCGGAGACCTTCATCGTCGATGCGCGCGGGATCATACGCTACCGTCATGCCGGCCCGCTGACCCCAAGGCTGCTGCGCGAGCAGGTAATGCCGATCCTCGACACGCTCCTCAAGGGGCGGTCCGGATGAGGGTCCTTCTGATTGTCCTGCTGTTCCTCGCGGGAGGTGCGCCCGCGCTCGCGATAGAGCCGAGCGAACGGCTAACCGACCCCACGCAGGAGGCCCGGGCGCGGGACATCGGGCGGCAGTTGCGCTGCCTCGTCTGCCAGAACCAGTCGATCGACGATTCCAATGCGCCGCTGGCGCGCGACCTGCGCCGGGTGGTTCGCCAGCGCATTCTGGCGGGCGACAGCGACGCGCAGGTCATCGCCTTCGTCCACGCCCGTTATGGCGACTTCGTCCTGCTGCGCCCGCCGGTGCGTCCCGGAACCTGGCTTCTCTGGTTCGGTCCCGCCGCCCTCCTCGTCATCGCCGGAGGGTTCCTCGCGCTGCGGGCGGTGCGCCGCCGGCGGGTCGTGACGACGCCAACCGCGCTGAGCGACGCGGAACGCCAGCGGCTGAAGGACATTTTGCCCGACGACACGAAGGGGGCTGGCCGATGATGTGGCTCGCGACCGGGATCCTCGTCGCCCTCGCGCTGTTCTTCCTGCTGCGGCCCCTGCTGCGGGCAACACCTGTCTCTTCGGACGCCGCGAGCTACGACCTCGAGGTCTATCGGGACCAGCTTGCCGAGCTTGGGCGCGACCGGGAACGCGGATTGATCGGGCCCGCCGAAGCGGAGGCCGCCGAGCTGGAAATCAAGCGCCGGATCCTGGCCGCGGACGCCCGGGAGGACGCGGCAAAACGCCCGCCCCCCGCCGGCGACGGCGTGCGGCGGCTGGGCCTGGGGCTCGCCATCGCCCTGCCCCTGTTCGTCGGCGGCCTGTATGTCTGGCTTGGCTCGCCCGGCATGCCGAGCCAGCCTTTCGCCGACCGCAAGGCCCCCAGGCTGGACCCGCGGGTCGCCCAGGTCGTTGCGCGGCTCGAGGCCGAAGTGAAGGCCAAGCCCGAGGACCTTGTCGCCCGGCTGAAGCTCGGCCAGGCTTATTGGACGCTGCAGCGCTGGCGCGAGGCGGCGGACGCCTTCGGTGCCGCCTGGAAGCTTTCCCCCAAGCGGAGCGATATCGGTGCGGCCCATGCCGAGGCCCTTGTCCGCGCGGCGAACGGGATTGTGACCGAACCCGCCCGGAAGGCCTTCGCCAGGGTCGTCGAACTCGATCCAAACGAACCGCGTGCCCGCTTCTTCCTGGGGCTCGCCGATGCCCAGGCCGGCCGGACACGGGCTGCGCTGACCCGCTGGATCCTCCTGGAGGCCGACACGCAAGCGACCGCCCCCTGGCTTCCCCGCTTGCGTGCGGAGATCGCCAAGGCGGCGCGGGACGCGGAGATCGATCTGGCCGCCCTGCGGAAGGAGGTTCTGGCCAAGCGGCCCAAGCGCCCGAAGGTGGCAGGCACGCCGGGTGGCCGGGGTCCCACCGCGGACGACATCCGCCGTGCCCAGAAAATGTCGCCCAAGGACCGCCTGGAGATGATCCGGGGCATGGTTTCGGGCCTGGAAGCGCGCCTCAAGGAAAACCCGAAGGACGTCGCCGGCTGGAAACGGCTGGGCCGGTCCTACACCGTTCTGGGCGACTTGCAGAAGGCCGCCTGGGCCTATGGCAAGGCCGCGGAACAGGCGCCCAAATCGACCGAGGCGCTGGCCGACCATGCCATGGCGCTCATGCGTCTGTCGGGCGCCGGCAAGCCTCTGTCGCTGGAAACGGTCCTCGCGCTGCGCCGGCTGATCGCCGCCGATCCCGACAACGCCTTCGCCCTCTATTTCCTCGGCCGGGCAGAGAAGGAAGCCGGCAATCCCGCCGCCGCGCTGATCCTGTGGCGCCGGCTTCTCGCCAGACTGCCCGACGGCTCCCCCATGCGCCCCCGGCTGACCCGGGACATCGCGGAGGCGGAGAAGGCGCTGGAGGATACGGGGAAGAAGTAGCGGCGCGACGCTTGCCCGGTCCCGTTTTTGCGTGACACGTTCACATCCGGTGCGCAAAGCTTGGGGAATGAACGATCCGGCCCTGAGCGCGACCGACGTCCACAAGAGCTTCGGCAACCTGCACGTCCTGAAGGGACTGTCGCTTGAGGCGCACAAGGGCGACGTCATTTCCATCATCGGCGGCAGCGGGTCGGGCAAGAGCACCTTCCTGCGCTGCCTGAACCTGCTGGAGATCCCCGAACAGGGCGAGATCCGGGTCGACGGGGAGGCCATCGCGCTCAAGACCCAGCGCAACGGCCGGCGGGTCGCCGCAAGCCCGCGCCAGGTCCAGCGGATGCGCGCGCGGCTCGCCATGGTTTTCCAGGGCTTCAACCTCTGGGCCCACATGACCATCCTTCAGAATGTCATCGAGGCGCCGGTCCATGTGCTGGGCGTGCCCAAGCGGCGCGCGACGGAGCGGGCGCGGGAACTGCTCGAGAAGGTCGGCATCGGCGACAAGCACGATGCCTATCCGGCGCAACTGTCGGGCGGACAGCAGCAGCGGGTCGCCATCGCCCGGGCGCTCGCCATGGAGCCCGAAGCCATCTTGTTCGACGAGCCGACCTCCGCCCTCGATCCCGAACTGGTCGGCGAGGTCCTGAAGGTCATGCGCGGTCTGGCCGACGAAGGCCGCACGATGATTGTCGTGACCCACGAGATGGGGTTTGCGCGCGAGGTCTCGTCCCGCGTCATCTTCCTTTACGACGGTCGGGTCGAGGAAGACGGGCCGCCAGCCCAGGTCTTCGACAATCCGACGTCCGAGCGCTGCCGGCAGTTCCTGTCGAGCATGCTGTAGACCGCCTTATGTTCGTCACCCCCGGAACAGGGAGCAAGATCATGATCCGCAAGACCTTTCTCGCCGCCGCCGCAATCCTGCTGGGCGCGACGGCCGTCCAGGCCCAGACGCTCCGTATCGCGACCGAGGGCGCCTACCCGCCCTTCAACCACAAGAACACGACGGGAGAGCTGGTCGGCTTCGACGTCGACATCGCCAAGGCCCTGTGCGCGGAGATGAAGGTGAAATGCACCATCGTCGCCCAGGACTGGGATGGCATCATCCCCGGCCTCCTCGCCAAGAAATACGACCTGATCGTGGCCAGCATGTCGATCACGGATGAGCGCAAGCAGAAGGTCGCCTTCACCCACCACTACTATTCCAACTTCCTGCAGTTCGTCGCCAAGAAAGGCGCCGGCCTCACGCCGACCGTCGACGGCCTGAAGGGCAAGACCCTGGGCGCCCAGCGTTCGACCGTCGCGTCGCAGTATCTCGAGGACAAGTTCCGCAAGTCGGCTCGGATCAAGGTCTACGACAAGCAGACCGCCGCCTGGCTCGACCTCACCTCCGGTCGCGTCAACGCCGTTCTGGCGGACATCTATCCGGCCTACGACTGGGTGAAGAAGAACCCCGGCTATGAGTTTGTCGGCAAGAAGATCGACATCGACGACAAGATCGGAATCGCCGCGCGGAAGGAAGACAAGGAACTGGTCGAGAAGGTCAATCACGCCCTGAAGGCAATCCGCGAGAACGGCACCTACAAGAAGATCAACGACAAGCACTTCCCGTTCGACATCTATTGAGGCGGGTGAGCCGGCAGATGCGGCTGGCGAGGCGGCGCCTTCTCTTCCCTTTCCCCCTGAGGGGGAGGGTCGGGGCGGGGGGTCGGTTCGCGCCAAGCGCGGACGTCATAGGGATTGAGCGGCCGCGCCGTG
>CAYGKX010000305.1:0-4918 GCA_964350225.1 uncultured Rhodospirillaceae bacterium
TTTGCCTACACGCCGAGCGAGAACGCGACCGTTGTCGAGCGGCTGGAAGCAGCGGGCGCCATCCTGATCGGCAAGACCAACCTGGATCAGTTCGCGACGGGGCTGGTCGGCGTCCGGTCGCCCTATGGCGTGGCCGTCAACCCCTTCGACCCGGACTGCGTGCCCGGCGGATCCAGCTCGGGTTCGGCCGTCGCGGTGGCGTCGGGGCTGGTCACGTTCGCGCTGGGCACCGACACTGCGGGGTCGGGCAGGGTGCCGGCGGGTTTCAATAACATCGTCGGGCTGAAGCCGTCGAAAGGCCTGATCTCGACGACCGGCCTCGTGCCGGCCTGCCGCTCGCTCGACTGTATCTCCATCTTCGCCCTGACGGTCGCGGACGCGGCGGACATTCTGGCCGTGGCCGCCGCGCCGGATGCCGCGGACGCCTTCTCGCGCGCGGCACCCGCTCCCGCCGGACCGGCACGTTTCGACCCGGCCGAATTCCGCGTCGGCGTACCCCAGGCCGAACAGCTTGAATTCTTCGGCGACAGCGCGGCGGCGCTGCTGTTCGACCAGGCGGTCGACCGGGCACGGGCCCTGGGCTGCTCGGTGGTCGAAATCGACTATACGCCCTTCCGGGAGGCGGCAGCCCTCCTCTATGGCGGCCCCTGGGTGGCGGAGCGGTATGCCGCCGTCGGCGACTTCATCGAGGCCCATCGCGGGTCGGCCCTGCCAGTGATCGAGGAGATCGTCCTCGGCGGCGCACGGCCCAGTGCACGGGAGGCCTTCGAGGCGAGCTATCGCCTCGCCGCTTTCGCGAAACAGGCGGGGACCACCTTCGCCGCCGTCGACGCGCTTCTGCTGCCGACCTCGCCGACGATCTATCGGGTTGCGGAGGTCGAGGCGGATCCGATCGCGCTCAACACCAATCTCGGCTTCTACACGAACTTCATGAACCTCCTGGACATGGCGGGTCTTGCGGTGCCGGCCGGCCTGCGGCCAGACGGGCTGCCCTTCGGGGTGACCCTCGCCGCTCCGGCCTTTGCCGAGCCGCTCCTCTGCGGGCTGGGGGCCGCACTGCATGCCGGCGCCGGGCTGCCGATGGGGGCGACGGGCCATGCGCTGCCCTCGGCGGACCTGCCGGCCTCCGTGTCCGACGCGGCGCCGGCGATCCTCGAAACCGCCGATGAGATCACCCTGGCGCTGTTCGGCGCGCATATGCGCGGCCAGCCGCTCAACCCGGCGCTCGTTCGGCTGGGCGCGCGGTTCGTCGCGACGGGCCGGACGGCGCCGTCCTACCGGATGATCGCGCTGCCGGGCGGGCGGGTCGAACGGCCGGGTGTCGTCAAGGTCGTCGACGCGGGGGCCGAAATCGAGCTCGAACTCTGGGCGCTGCCGCGCGCGGCGGTGGGCGACCTTCTTGCGTCCATCGAACCGCCCCTCGGCCTCGGCTCGGTCGAACTCGCCGACGGACGGATCGTCAAGGGGTTCATCTGCGAAGGCCACGCCCTGACGGGCGCGGAGGACATTACCGGCTTCGGCGGTTGGCGCGCCTATCTGGCGGCCGGCCAATCCGACGCCGCAGAAGCCTGAGAACACCAACGGGTAGCCATCGAGGCTTGGGATCAGCAACGGAGGGTCACATGGATCGTCGCAATTTTCTGAAATCCGCGGGCACGAGCGCCGCGGTCGGCGCCGGGGTGCTGCCGTTTCTCAAGTTCGTGCCGGCAGAGGCCGCGCCTTCGGGCGTGCTGGTGGTGGTGACCGGCGAAACCATCAATTCGATGGACATCCATCGCACCGGCACGAACCGGCCGAGCTACATCAACGCGGTCAACATCTACGACCGGCTGATCAGCTTCGGCACCAAGAAGATGCCCGACGGCTCGATGAGCTACGACTACACCAAACTCGTGCCCGAGGTGGCGGAGAGCTGGGAATTCGCCGACGACGGCAGCTCCGTCACCTTCAAGCTGAAGAAGAACGGACTTTTCTGGGACGGCTCGCCCATCACCGCGCATGACGTGAAATGGTCCTACGACCGGGCCGTCTCGGTTGGCGGTTTCCCGACCGTCCAGATGAAGGCGGGCTCCCTCGAGAAGACCGACCAGTTCGTCGTCATCGACGACTATACCTTCCAGGTGAAGTTCATCCGGAAGTCCAAGCTGACCATGCCGGACATGGCGGTGCCGGTACCGATGATCATCAATTCCAAGGTCGCGAAGAAGCACGCGACGAAGAAGGATCCCTGGGCGACCGAGTATCTGCACCGCAATCCGGCCGGCAGCGGCGCCTTCATGCTCGAGCGCTGGAACCCCGGCCAGCAGGTCGTCTACAAGCGGTTCGACAAATACACCGGCGGACCGCTGCCGGCGATGCAGCGGGTCATCGTTCGCGAGGTGCCGTCGACGTCCACCCGGCGTGCGCTGGTCGAGCGCGGCGACGTCCATATCTCGTTCGATATTCCGGCGAAGGACGCCAAGGAGCTGAAGTCCAATCCGAAGCTCAAGGTCGTCGGCACGCCGATCGAGAACGCGATGTACATCCTGGGCCTCAACCTGAAATACGGCCCGCTCAAGGACAAGACGGTGCGCCAGGCAATCGCCTACACGGTGCCCTACGAGGAGATCTTCAAGAACGCGGCCTACGAGCGGGGCGTGCCGATGTGGGGCGGAAAGTCCTTCCAGCCCGCAACCGCCGACTGGCCGCAGCCCTTCCCCTATTCGACCGACTATGACAAGGCGAAGGAACTGCTCGCCAAGACGCCGTTCAAGGACGGCTTCGAGGTGCCGCTGTCGATCAACCTCGACCAGTCGAGCTGGACGGAACCGTCCGCCCTCCTCATCCAGGAAGGCCTCGCCAAGATCGGCATCAAGGCGAAGATCGAGAAGATCCCGGGCGCAAACTGGCGGACGGCGTCGCTTGTCGAGAAACGCCTGCCGATGCACCTGGAGACCTTCGGCGGCTGGCTGAACTACCCCTGCTACTACTTCTTCTGGGCCTACCTGAAGGGGCATCTCTTCAATTCGTCCAACTACCACAACCCGGAAGTCGAGACGCTGGTCGGCGAGACCCTGCACATCCCGGTCGAGGATCCGGCCTATGTGCCGAAGATCAAGCGTCTCTTGCAGATCGCCTTCGAGGATGTGCCGCGCATTCCGCTGTGGCAGCCCTATGTCGACACGGCGATGCAGAAGAATGTCGAGGGCTACACCTACTGGTTCCATCGCCAGCTGGACGCCCGCCCGATCAAGCTGACCTGAGCCGGATCGGGTCCGCGGGCCGATGGCCAAGCGTTCGAAACTCTCGATCGTGCGGCGCCGCCTGGTTCAGGCGGTGCCCTCGATCGTGGGTATCGTGATCGTCACCTTCCTGCTGACCCGGGCGCTGCCCGGCGACCCGGCGGCCTATTACGCCGGGCCCGCTGCGGACGCGGAATCGATCGCGCAGATCCGCTCGAAGCTCGGCCTCGACAAACCGCTCTACGAACAGTTCGTCTTCTACCTGGGCGACCTCGTGCAAGGGGACCTCGGCAAGTCGATTTCGACCGGCCAGCCGGTGGTGTCGGATATCCTGACCCGGCTGCCGGCGTCGCTTGAACTGACCCTCTTCGCCCTCATCTTCTCGGTCGCGGTCGCCCTGCCCTTGGGGGTCTTCGCGGCGACCCGGCCCAATTCCTGGGTCGACCATACCTGCCGGGTGATCGTCACGGCCGGCGTGTCGCTACCGACCTTCTTCACCGGCCTCGCGCTCGTCTATGTCTTCTACTACATCCTCGGACTGGCGCCGCCGCCGACCGGGCGGCTCGGCATCGCCTACCTGTCGCCGGAGGCGGTGACCGGGTTCTTCACCATCGATGCGCTTATCGCGGGCGACCTGGAGACCTTCTGGGCCGCGCTGGGGCAGCTCGTCCTGCCGGCGATCACGCTCGGCCTTTTCACGCTGGCGCCCCTCGCGCGCATGACCCGCGCGGCGATGCTCCAGGTCCTGTCGAGCGATTTCGTCCGGACCGTCCGGGCTGCCGGCCTGCCGCGGCGGAAGATCCTCCTGACCTATGGCTTCGGCAACGCCGTCCTGCCGGTCATGACGACCCTCGGCATGGTCTTCTCCTTCATGCTGGGCGCGAACGTCCTGGTGGAGAAGGTCTTCGCCTGGCCGGGCATCGGGTCCTACGCCGTGCAGGCGCTGGTCGTCTCCGACTACGCCGCCGTCCAGGGCTTCGTGCTGGCGATGGCGATCCTCTTCGTTCTCGTGAACCTCCTGATCGACGTCATCTACACGATCGCCGATCCGCGGGTGGGGCTGGATTCCTAGATCATGGACAATGGCAGCGTCGAAACCGCGACACCCAATTCAAACGCGCCGACTGAGCCGGTGACGACGGCTGGCGACCCGGCTTCCGAGCCCAAGAAGAACAAGGGCTTTGCCAGCCACCTGATCTATGTCGCGACCCAGAACCCCGTGACCCTGGGCGCCTTCATCGCCTTCGCGATGATCATTCTCTTCGCGCTCTTCGGGCCGTGGATCGCGCCCTACGACCCTCTCGCCACGAACAGCGCGAACGCGCTGAAGCCGCCGTCCTGGGCGCACTGGTTCGGAACGGACAACCTCGGCCGCGACGTCCTTTCCCGGGTCATCGTCGCGACCCGGCTCGACCTCCTGATCTCGATCACCGCCGTTGCCATTTCCTTCGTCATCGGCGGGGCGTTCGGCGCGCTCGCGGGCTACTACGGCGGCTGGTGGGACCGGATCGTCGGACGGATGGTCGACACGATCATGGCCTTTCCGCTCTTCGTTCTGGCGATGGGCATCGTCGCGGCGGCGGGGAACACGGTCGAGAACATCGTCTACGCGACGGCCATCATCAACCTGCCCTTCTACGCGCGGGTGGCACGGGCCGAGGTCAAGGATTTCGAAAACCCCAACGACCGCAAGGCCG
>CAYGKX010000305.1:4928-5501 GCA_964350225.1 uncultured Rhodospirillaceae bacterium
CCTTTCTATGCCCGCGTCGCGCGGGCCGAGGTCAATATCCGGCGGGAGGCGTCCTATGTCCTCGCCGCGCGCCTCTCCGGCAACTCGAACCTCCGCGTCCTCGCCTTCCACATCTTCCCGAACGCCCTGCCGCCGATGATGGTGCAGATCTCCCTCAATATGGGCTGGGCGATCCTGAACGCGGCGGGCCTGTCCTTCATCGGGCTCGGTGTCCAGCCGCCGACGCCGGAATGGGGCATCATGGTCGCAGAGGGCGCGAACTTCATCGTCTCCGGCGAATGGTGGCTCGCCTTCTTCCCGGGCGCGGCCCTGATGCTCGCCGTCTTCACCTTCAATCTGATGGGCGACGGCCTGCGCGACCTCGTCGACCCGCAGCGGCGAACGTGATGGGGATGCACCAAATAGCTGCCCGCTGTGACTGCGCCTCTCATCTCCCTCCCCCCTTGAGGGGGAGGGCCGGGGTGGGGAGTCGGTCCGCGCGCCGTGCGGACGTTGCTGAGGTTGCGCGGCTGCGCCGCGCTCCCCCCCACCCTAACCCTCCCCCTCCAGGGGGGAGGGGAGTATGTTTTGTCG
>CAYGKX010000306.1:0-552 GCA_964350225.1 uncultured Rhodospirillaceae bacterium
GCAGACCCTGGGCGATGGCCGCTTCCAGGATGGTTTGGCCCATCTCCACCTGCACGACGTCGTCGCGCCCGCGTATCGTGACGGTAAAGCTCATGATCCGACGCTAAGGCAAATTAATCCGTTGGTCAAATAGTTTAGATCACAAACTATTTGTGCCCTCCACAGACTGTGGTAAACAGGGCGGATGGAGAAATCGGCCCCCACAGCCCCCCACGCCGCGGACGCGGCGCCCGGCGACGCCGAACCGCAGATCGTACCGGCCCTGTCGGCTGCCGGGGGCGAGGCCGAGATCGACCGCGGTCACCTCGGCAACCTGATCGGATTCTACCTGCGCCGGGCGGATGTTTTCTCGATCCAAAGCTTCCAGCGCCATATGGAGGCAGATGGCATCAGCCCTGGCCAGTTGGGCGTCCTGTTGCTCGTCGACGCCAATCCGGGCATCAACCAGACCCGGGTCGGCCGCAGCCTGGGGATCGACCGCTCGACCCTCGTCTCGATCATCGACGGGCTGGAGGGCCGCGATCTTCTTCAGCGAACGCCGTCGCCGACCGA
>CAYGKX010000306.1:562-5488 GCA_964350225.1 uncultured Rhodospirillaceae bacterium
TCCTTCCTGAAGGATCTGCGCCCCCGGCTCGACACACATGAGGCGGAGCTGGCGCGCAACCTGACCGCGGCAGAGGTCGAGACCCTGCTCGCGCTGCTCGACCGGGTGGTCGAACCCTGAGCGGCGGGCGCCCCAGGCTGACGGGCGACATCCTCGCCCGAAGCGCGGCCCGCCTGCCCGACAAGCCGGCGGTGATCGCGGGCGACCGCAGCCTGACCTATTCGGAACTGGACCGGGAGGCGAACCGGGTCGCCCAGGGCCTCGCGGCGGCGGGCGTCGGCAAGGGCGGCCGTGCGGCGATCCTGTCGACCAACCAGCTTGAATATGCGCCGATCTATTTCGGCATCGCGCGGTCCGGCGCCGTCAGTGCGCATCTGTCGGTACGCTATACGCCGGGCGAACTGGCACATGTGATGAAGATGAGCGACGTCGCGCTCCTGTTCGTCCATTCGGATTTTCTCGACATCGTCATCGGCATCCGCGACAGCCTGCCGGTCCTCGCAACCGTCGTCGTCTTCGGCGGACCGCCCCGGGCCGGCGCGGTCGCCTACGAGGATTTCGTCGCCGGCCGGCCGGAGACGCCGCCGGAAGTCGATATCCGGCCCGAGGAGCCCTATTGCATCACCTACACCGGCGGGACGACTGGCTTTCCGAAGGCGGTCCTCGTCTCCCACGCCGCGCGCTGCCATTCCTCGGCCGTCGTGGAGCAGGAGTTCGGGATCGCCGAGGACGACGTCCTGTGCTGCACGACGCCGCTCTTCCATGTCGCGGGCCTTTATGTCTGGTTCCAGTCGGGTATCCTCATCGGCTGCACCATGGTGTTCCTGGAGAAATGGGACACCGAAGACTTCGTCCGGTCCGTCGAGCGGCAGGGCGTGACCGCGGCCTTCCTGGTCCCGACGCAGATCACGGCCATCCTGAACGATCCCGGCTTTTCCCGGGAACGGCTGTCCAACCTCCGATACATCAATTTCGGCGGCTCGCCGATGTCGCCCGCGACCCTCGACCGGCTGGCCGAACAGCTGCCCGGCAGGGTGCTGGTGGAGCAGTATGGTCAGTCCGAAGCCGGGCCGGTGACGGTTCGTCCGCCGGAATTCTGCACGACCAAGAAGGCGAGCGTGGGCCGTTCCCTGGCCGGACAGGAGGTCGCGATTCTCGGTTTCGACGGGCGATTCCTGCCGCCCGGCGAGAATGGAGAGGTCGTCCTGCGCGGCCCGAACATCTTCCTGGAGTATGACAAGGAACCGGATCAGACCCGCGCGGCCTTCGCAGAGGGCGGCTGGCTGAAGACGGGCGACGTCGGACATTTGGACGCGGACGGCTTCCTGATCCTCGTCGACCGCTCCAAGGACATGATCATCTCCGGCGGCGAAAACATCTATCCGACCGAGATCGAGAACGCGCTCTACAAGCATCCGGCAGTCAGGGAATGCGCCGTCTTCGGCATTCCGGACGATCTGTGGGGCGAGGTCCCGGCGGCCCATGTCGTCCTGGCGGAAGGCGCGGAGGTCGGCGAGACGGAACTCGCCGACTGGTGCGCCGGCGTCGTCTCCCGCCACAAGCGCCCGCGCCTCGTCCGCTTCGTCGACGGCCTGCCCAAGACCGCCGTCGGCAAGATCCAGAAGAACGTCATCCGGGAGGAATACTGGCGCGACCGGGCCAAGGCGATCTGACGCCGCGGAGGCGACTATCACCCTGAATCTTGGCGGAAGCGTCCCGCCTACGGGTCCCGGCTGAGCCCTTTCGCCTCCAGCGCCTCGAGGTAGGCAGCCCAGAGCGTGTCCTGCTGCTGGCCCAGCTTGTAGAGATAGTTCCAGGAATAGAGGCCCGTGTCGTGCAGGTCGTCGAAGACGATCTTGATGGCATAGTTGCCGACGGGCTCGACCTCCAGGATGCCGACGTGGCGGCGGCCGGCGACGATCGTCTTCTGGTCGGCGCCGTGGCCCTGGACCTCGGCCGACGGGCTCTCGACCCGAAGGAACTCCGCCGGGAAGGCGAAGGTTTGGCCGTCGTCGAATTCGACCTCCAGCACCTTCTCCGCCTTTTTCAGGCGAATCTCCGTCGGCCAGTGTTTCGTTCCGTATGTCTCGTTCATCCCGGCCGCCGCGGTCAGTCCTCGAGGGGACGCGCCTCGTCGGGCAGCATGATCGGCACCCCGTCGCGGATCGGATAGGCGAGCTTGGCCGAGCGGGAGATCAGTTCCTGCGCCGCCGCGTCATATTCCAGCGGCTTGTGGGTGACCGGACAGACCAGGATTTCCAGAAGCTTGGGGTCGACGGCGTGGGTGTCGCCGGCCATGACGGACCTCATTTCGGTATGTTCAGGCGGGATCAGTTGATGACCTTGGGTCCGTTATCATCGCCGTTTCGGCTTTGAGCGTCCATCTCGAAGAGGGAAATCATCGTATCCCGCCGCCCGGCCGGCCCCTCCGCCTCGAGAAGCGCCTGCTTCTCGCTTGGCCCGAACGGGCAGAGCATGGCGAGGACGGCAACCAGTTCCTCGGTCTCGGTCTCGGCGATGGCGTTCCAGTCGGCCTTGAGGCCGCGCGCGTCGAGATAGCGGCGCAGCGTGCCGAGAAGCCGCTCTCGCGCCGCCTTCTCCTCCGGCGCTGCCACGAAATCGCTTGCGAAGGGCGCGTAGTCCGCCTCGACCCGGCGATAGCCGCGCAAGGTCGGCAGCTCCCGCGCCACCTGGAAACGGCACAGGCCGGCCAGAGAGATGAGATAGCGGCCGTCCGGCGTTTCGTTGAAAGAGGTGATCTTGCCGAGACAGCCGACGGTGTAGATGTCGGGCGTGTCGTCGGGATCGACCTTTTCCTTCACCCTCGGCTGGATCATGCCGATCACCCGGTCGCCCGCGATCGCGTCCTCAGTCATCGCGACATAGCGCGGCTCGAAGATGTTGAGCGGCAACTGCCCCTTCGGCAGGAGCAGCGCGCCCTGAAGCGGAAAGATCGGGATGATCGCTGGCAGGTCGGCAGGCGGTTTGGTCGGCAAAGTCCTATCCCATTCTCACGGTCGCCGGGGCCGCCCCCGGTGCGATCAGGAAAATAGGACCGAGGACAGTCCGCGGCGACCCTGGGCCGTCAATTCATGCTTCGGCCCCAGGGCCTCGAAGATCTTGAAGAGCTGCTGGCGGGCGGCATCCTCGTTCCATTCCCGCTCGCGCTTCACGATCTCCAGAAGATGCTCGATCGCCGACGCGGGATGACCGCCGGCATACAGGGCGAGGGCCAGGTCGTAGCGCGCCTGATGATCGGCCGGGTTGCGGGCGATCCGCTCCTCCAGCTCGCCCAGGTCCCCGGCGGCTTCCGCCTGCTCGGCCAGTTCGAGCGCGGAGCGGGCGGCCTGCACCTCGCTGTCGCCTTCCGCCTCCGGCGGCAGTCCGTCCAGAAGCTCCCGCCCCTTGGCCGGGTCGCCCAGGGCGATGGCGCAGCGGGCCAGCCCGGCGACGGCGGCGACATTGTCCGGCTCCTCCTGCATGACCCGGGCGAACATGCCGGCCGCCGTGCGGGCATCGTCCTGGGCCAGCGCCTCGCGGGCCATGTCCAGCATCTGGTCGACCGGCGAGGGTCCGGCCGCCGCGCCCGCCATCTGGGCCAGCTTGTCGATGAACTGCTTCAGCTGGCTTTCGGACAGGGCACCGACAAAGCCGTCGACCGGCTGGCCATCGAAAAAGGCATAGACGGCGGGGATCGACTGGATGCGGAACTGCTGGGCGAGCTGCTGGTTTTCGTCGACGTTCAGCTTGACCAGCTTGACCGCCCCGCGCGCCTCCTGAACGAGCCGCTCGAGCAGCGGGCCCAATTGCTTGCACGGTCCGCACCAGGGCGCCCAGAAATCGACGATAACGGGCTGGTTGCGCGATTCCTCGACGACATCCGCGCCAAAATTCCGGGTATCCGTGTCCTTGATCAGGTCACCGCCGCCATTCTGGCCGCCGCCGGCGATAAGCGTTTCCATACCGCGCCTCTGTTTCTTCGTACGATCCAGTCCGATGCACACTGCCGTGGCCCGATGGCCGCGGCCGCGTGTGGTGCGCAGAAAATGGCGGTTCGCTGGCCGTCTGACAACCCCCGGTGGCTGCGGCGCGGCCCCGCGCCAGACGGCGGGCTCAGTCCTCCGGCGGCGGCGCCGTCAGGTCGACGATCCGCGCCTCGTGACCGCAGGCCTCGATGAAGCGCAGCAGGTCCGCGCTGGCGATCGTCGTCGTCGCGTCGTTGGTCAGCGGGTGGTAGTTGACCACCTCATGCTCGAGCATGTGCTTGTCGAGGATCACACGCACCTGCCGCCCCGCATCGTTGATGAGGCCGAAAGGTGTGACCGAACCCGGTTTGACGCCGAGAAGTTCCTCGAGCAATTCGGGCTTGCCGAAGGACAATGTCCCACCGGCACCGATCTGGCGCCGCAGACGCTTGAGGTCGATCTCCCGATCCTCGTCGGCCACCACCAGCCAGACCTGCCCCTTCTTGTCCTTGAGGAACAGGTTCTTGCAATGGCCGCCCGGCAGGCTGCCGCGCAGCGCCTTGCTGTCCTCGACCGTGTAGAGCGGCGGGTGGCTGTGGGTCGTCGCCTCGATGCCCAACGCATCGAGGTGCGCGAGAAGCTCTTCGGAAGTTGCGGGCATGGCGGTGCTCGGCGGGTCGGACGTGAAGATTTCGGCCAATTTTTAACGTGCGCCCTCTTGCGATTCTAGGGACTTGCAAACATGTTTTCGCTGCGTATGATGCGCGCCCGCACGGAAGGAGCGCGGGAGTAGCTCAGTGGTAGAGCATCACGTTGCCAACGTGAGGGTCGCGAGTTCAAATCTCGTCTCCCGCTCCATTCCGCCGGGACTGGGTCCGGCAGCGAGGCTGTAGGGGACCCACAGCCTGAAATGCAGGACCGCCGACACCGGGGCCGCCAACGCGCGGCCCCGTCGTCGTTT
>CAYGKX010000307.1:0-5481 GCA_964350225.1 uncultured Rhodospirillaceae bacterium
CGGCGGATATCTACCCCTGCCGCGCGGCAGCCATGGATGCCCGCCACGAGATCGGCTTCTGTCTCCTGCTCCCAGGCGAGGTGGTTGAGTGCCACCTCCCGTCCGACGGTTCCTGGGATCTGAAGATGTCCGTCCTTGCCATAGCGGTCGACGCCCTTCGTCGTCTCGATCATGCCCAGGTCGTGCGGCGTGTGGCCGGTGCCGAGGAACTGGGCCTTCAGGCCATGCTCCGTGAACTGAACGGCCAGCCCGCAGACGTCACGATAGAAGACCGTCGATCGTTCGATGTCGTCGACGAAGAGATTGACGTGACCCAGCCGCCGCGAGCGGAAGATCGGCGGCGTCGCTGACGCGGCCGGTCGGGTTTCTTCGAGTATCCGGGTCATGGTGTCTGATCGTCCTTTCCGTCGAGCGGGCCGCGCGCGGGCGCGCCGCCGGCAACGAGTCTCCGGGCTTCCGCCATCCAGGGGTGCTCCGGCCCGGTACATGCCTGATTGGTGTCGAAATGCCCGGCGCCCGGCAGTTCCATCCAGGAAACGGGGATGCGGCCGAGGTCGGTCAGCCGGCCGATCATCGCCGGCGCCTGGGCCCGCAGCCGGGGCCAGTCCTTCTCGCCGTAGGCGATGAAGATGGGAACGTCGATGCCCTCCGCCCAGAGAATGGGGCTCGCCTCCGCGTCCTGTTCGGGACTGGCGAGGACTTCCCGGTAGATCGCCTCCTGCACGGCGTCGCGCGCCTCCGGCGGCGGCCGGAAATCGTAGGAGGCGCTGACCGGCAAGCAGCCCCGCAGACAACCGGCCGGGACACCCCGGGCCGCGCGGAGATCGGACCGCGCGGTGGCGAGGGCGGCGAGGTGGCCGCCTGCCGAATGGCCCCCGATAAAGAGACGGGTGGGGTCTCCGCCATATCGTCCGATCTCCCGCGACACCCACACGAGGGCATCGATCGTATCCTCGAGATGGGCTGGGAACCTGTGCTCCGGCGACAGGCGGTAGCCGACGGAAACGAAGATCGCGGGCAGATCGAGGAAGAGCGGTGCAAGAAAGCCCATCCAGTGGCGATTTCCGGCCCTCCACGCCCCGCCGTGAAGAAACAGGAGGACAGGCAGCGGGCCAGAGCCCCCGTTCTCCGGCAGCCAGATATCCAGCTTCTGGTAGGGATCCGTACCATAGGCGACTTCCTCGACCCGGGAGCGGGCCCGGGCTGCGTCGCTCATCGCGGTAACCCGATCGCCATAGGCCTGGGCGTCCGGATGGATCATTTGGGTGGTCATTCGGCAGTCTCCTTCTTCGGCACCGCCCCGTAGGGTTCGCTGAGAGCCGTCCGAAATCTTTGCTCGACGATCCAGGCCTCCTTCGCCGCAACCTCGAAAGCCTGTTTGCGCAGGCTATCCGGCCAGGTTGTCAGGAACCCGTAGAGCCAGGACCAGGTTTGCGTGTGCTCGGCGAGCGGGCGCTCCCGCGCCTCCCACGCCTGAAGCGCGGCGGGGATTTCCGACGGGTCCGAAATCGCGCCCATCTGGGCCGCCAGAGACAGGCCGTTCTGCATGGCGAGCCCCCCGCCCTGCCCGAGGTTCGGCGCCATGGCATGGGCGGCGTCCCCAAGCACTGCCACGCGCCCCTCGGACCAGCGCGAAAGCTTGACGGTGACAAAGAGGTCCCAGCGGGCAGTGTCGCCAATACGGTCGATCAGGCTCCCGAGATGGGGAAAGCTCTCCCGCCATACATCCTTCTGCAGCGGCAGCGTCTTCGCCGCGCGGTCGCTGTCGAGCGCCGTCAGGGCGAGGTATATCTGGTCCGCGCTGACCGGCGTGACCAGGATGCGCCGGGTTCCATTCCAGTGCTCCACATAGGTGTCGCCGCCATCCTCCGGCAGACGCGGAACCATGGTGCGGATCGCGCCGTCCTGCGCTTCGTCGTATGAGCGCAGAAGGCCAAGCGAGTCGCGCACACGCGACCGGACGCCATCCGCGCCGATGACGAGGTCCGCCGGAAACTCGCGCCCGTCGGCGAGGACGAGAACCCCATCGGGCCGGGCGGCGGCGGCTTCGGACGACGTCACGATGTCGACACCGGCCGCCTGCGCCTGTTCGAGGATCGCACCGAGCAGCTTGTCCCGCGGGATCGAGACGAGGCGCATCGCCTGCCGGACGTTTGGCGGCACACGCTTGACGGGCGGCCCGCCGCGGTCGCGGAATTCCGACGGTGCACCGGTCACGGCGCCGTCAACGGCGCGGTCATGTGCGCCAATGGTCTCAAGGACCCGAAGGCCGTTCTCCCAGACGTAGATGCCGGCACCGGCATCGCGGATGACCGGTGCGCGTTCGTGCAGGCGGACCGACCAGCCCAACTGGGCGAGCCGTGTCGCGGCCGTCAGCGCGGCAATGCCGCCTCCGGCGATCTCGGCGTGCAGCTTGCTCATGCGGCGGCGGACCAGATCTTGGGAAACAGGTCACAGCCGATATGCGCGCCCGACGGTATGCCCGGATCGCGGATCGGCTTCATCGACCCGGGGCGATCGACATACCGGCAGTCGTCGCCGCCGAACCGGAACGCAATAGCCCGCCGGCGGCGGTCGGACCCGTTGCCCGGAGCGGCATGGAGGATGCCCAGGTTGTTGACAATGACATCGCCGGGTTCCGTATCGAAATGCGCGATGTCGTAGCTGTCCCGCGCTGCCTCGACATCCGGCACGCTTTCCGCGCCTTCGACCGCGATCTCGTTGCCGCCAAAGGAAATCGGCGAGAAATGACGGCCCCAGGCGTGGGAGCCGCGGACGAACTCAACAGCGCCGCTTTCCGCCGTCACGGGGTCGAGCCCAACCCAGATCGAGGCCATCTGCCCGCCTTCGTACCAGCCATAGAGGGTGTCGGTATGCCAGGGTGTGCGCTTTGGCGTGTGCGGCTCCTTCACCAGCATCAGGTCGACGGTGAGATAGGCGGCGGTCGAACGCATCAGCCGGCCGGCGATTTCGCCCAGAGGCGAATCGAAAACGAAACGGCGCTGCCCCTCGTCCCAGGTCCACATGTGATAGTCGAGCTGAAAGCGCCCGCCCTCCCCGGCCGCCGCATCGGAACCGACCCCGCTGGGCAACGACAGGTAGCGCTCCACATTGTCGCGCAGGAGGTCGATCCACGCCCGGTCGAGGATGCCACGCAGGCATACGACGCCATCACGCTGGAAGGCCTCGATATCGTCGTCGGTGACGACTGGGCGTCTCGTCGTCCTCATCTCATCCTCCATTGAATGTATTTACATATGTAAACACATGAAAATTCCATCGACAAGTCCGGAAACGTCATCTGCTCATGACCGACGGGAGAAATGTCGCGATGGCGGGAAAGGCGATGATCAGGCCGAGCCGCAGAATATCCGCGAAGAAAAAGGCGGTGATCGACCTGAAGATCCGCATGGCGGGAATGTCCGGGACGACCGCATTCAGGACGAAGACATTAAGACCCACGGGCGGCGTAATGAGGCTGATCTCGATGGCCACGACCACGATGATCCCGAACCAGATCAGATCGATCTGCAGCCCGACGACGATCGGCGCAAAGATCGGCACGGTGAGCAGCATCATCGAGAGGCTCTCCAGCATCGTGCCGAGGATCATGTAGATCAGGCAGACGACGAGGATCACCACGACCGGCGCCACGTCCAGCCCCTGCACGAAGGACGAGAGCCACGCGGCGCCGCCGGAGATGTTGAGGAAATTGGAAAAGAGGAGCGCGCCGAACAGCACGAAGAACATCGCGGCGGTCGTCGTGACCGTTTCGACGAGAACGTCATAGAGCTTTCGCCAGGTCAGGGTGCGGCGGAGCATGGCAAAGAGAAAGGCGCCGCCCGCGCCCACCCCGGCCGCCTCGTTCGGCGTGAAGACCCCGAGATAGATGCCGCCGAGGATGAAGAACAGAAGAAGCGCGATCGCCCAGACCCGCCGCACCGCGCGCCAACGGTCGGGCCACTCCGTCCGCTCCCCCCGGGGACCGATGGCCGGGGAAATCCGGGTCATGACGACTACGGCGCCCGCATACAGAGCGATGCCCATCACACCGGGAATGACCCCAGCCATGAACAGTTGCCCGACATCGGCGTTCGTCATGAAACCGTAAATGATCATGATGATCGACGGCGGAATGAGGATCCCGAGGGTTCCTCCCGCCGCGACGCAGGCCGCGGCAAAGGGGCCGTCGTAGCCGTAGCGCCGCATCGACGGCAACGCCACCTTGCTCATGGTCGCGGCGGTTGCCATGCTCGACCCGCACAACGCGCTGAAGCCGCCGCAGGCGACGATCGTGGCAAGCGCGAGCCCGCCGCGGCGATGCCCGAGAAAGGCATTCGACGCCGCATAGAGCTCGTCGGACAGCCGGGCGTGGCTGATCAGGTTTCCCATCAGAATGAAGAGGGGCAGGATCGAGAAATTGTAGTTCAGGATGTTGTCGATGACGATCTGGCCGGTCATCGCCATCGCCGGGCTCCAGCCCGCGATCAGGCCGAAGCCGACCACTCCGACGATTCCCATCGCGAGCGCGATGGGGATACCGACGAGAAGCGCGGCGAAGAGGATGCCGCAACCGATTGCGCTTTCAATCATTCGCGCGGCTGTCCTCGGGCCGGTGTGCAGTGGCGGCAACGGGGTCGGCGGAGCTTGCCCGGCGGGTGAAAAGGTTGAGGAGGCCGATCACCGCCGAGAGCGCGAACATCACCGCGATGAGGCCAAGGACAGGCGCCCGCGGAATGCCCAGGAGGTCCGTTGCCTTGCCGAGGGCGGCGGCGTTCTCCAGTTCGACCAGCATGCGCCAGGCCAGGATGCCGGACGCACCGGCGAACAGGATCGCGGAGAGGCCGTCGCGCAGCCTGACCGCGGACGCCCCCAGCAACCTGTCCAGGAGCGTCAACCGGATGTGCCCGTCGGCAAGCGCGACGAGGGGCAACGCGACCGCCACGACAATCCCGATCGCCGTTTCGGACAGTTCATACCCGCCAAGCAAAGGCGCATTGAGGATGTATCGGCCGAATACGTCGATCACCGTCACACCCATCAGCGCGACCAGGCAGCCGCCGCTGAGACATCCGAGCGCGACCTTCAGTGCCGTCGATAACCTGTTTGTCATGACCGTCCTGCCAGCCAGCCGCGCACGGCGGACAACCTCGCCCGCCGTGCGAACGGCATTGCGTTCCGGATGTCAGTTTACTTGGACGGCTTGTAGCTGGCGATCTCGGCGCGGAGCGCGGCCAGAACGACCTTGCCGTCGATCCCGTGCTTCGCCGCCTTCTCGACCCATTCCGCTTCGATCGGGGCGAGCCGAGCGCGCAACGCCTTCTCCAGCGCGGGGTCGGCCGCCCGTATCTTCATCCCGCCGGATTTGAACGCGGCCATCGCCTTGCGATCCTGATCGTCCCAGACGGCGCCGGCCCGACGGGCGAAATCTTCGCCGGAGACGCTCATGATGGCGTCCTGGTCCTCTTTGGAGAGGCTTGA
>CAYGKX010000308.1:0-5475 GCA_964350225.1 uncultured Rhodospirillaceae bacterium
TGGCCCACGGCGTGTCCTCGATCAGGGCCGCGAGAGCGGACATCCCATGCGCCTTGCCCTTGGGCGCGGGATCGCCGTGGATTTCCTGCAGGCACAGGACATCGGCCTCCAGCCGGGCGACCTGCGGTCTCAGGACTTCCAGCCGCTGGGCCAGCGGAACCGCGGCATCCGGCCCGGGGTCGAGATTTTCCAGATTGAACGTGGCTATGCGAATCTTCATCGAGAGCGTTTCCCCGCCGACCCGATCGTCTACCACAGCCTAAGCCGGCCGGCGCCGCCGCGTCCAAATCGTTTACACCTCGATGACGCCTTGTTAGAAAGCCTTCGCCTGGGGCGAAAGGAACAATCGATGAAATTGATCGCGGGGAACAGCAATCGGCCGTTGGCCGAGGCGATCTCGGCCTATTTGAACGTGCCGTTGACCAAGGCGAGCATCCGGCGCTTCTCCGACATGGAAGTCTTCGTCGAGGTCGAGGAGAATATCCGCGGCGAGGATGTCTTCGTCGTCCAGTCGACCTCCTTCCCGGCCAACGACAACCTGATGGAGCTCCTGGTCATCCTGGATGCCCTCCGGCGCGCCTCTGCCCGCCGGGTGACGGCCGTCGTTCCCTATTACGGCTATGCCCGGCAGGACCGGAAGACCGGGCCGCGTACGCCCATCTCGGCGAAGCTGGTGGCGAACCTGATCACGACGGCGGGCGCCCAGCGCCTCCTGACCATCGACCTCCATGCCGGTCAGATTCAGGGCTTCTTCGACATCCCGGTCGACAACCTGATCGCCGCGCCGGTCTTCACCAAGAGCATCGAGGACCGCTATGGCAACGGCGCCGGGAACGGCGCCTCGGACGTGGTGATCGTCTCCCCCGACGTGGGCGGCGTGGTGCGTGCCCGGGCCATCGCGAGCCGTATCGGCGCGGACCTCGCCATCATCGACAAGCGGCGTCCGAAGGCGGGTGTCTCGGAAGTCATGAACATCATCGGCGAGGTTGACGGGCGCGCCTGTATTCTGGTCGACGACATCGTCGACAGCGCAGGTACCCTCTGCAACGCGGCGGTCGCCCTGACCAACGAGGGCGCCAAGTCCGTTTCCGCCTATGTGACGCACGGCGTGCTCTCGGGTGGCGCCGTCGGCCGGGTGGCGGCCTCGCCGCTGGAAGCGCTGGTCATCACCGACAGCATCCAGGCGACGGAGGCCGTCCGCGTCTCCGACAAGGTCCAGCCGCAGTCGATCGCCCCCCTGTTGGGCGAAGCGATCCGCCGTATCAGTGACGAAAGCTCGGTGTCGTCGCTCTTCGACTGAACCTGCGAGTCGCTACGGCCTGACGTCCGTTGTCCCGGCTCTCTGGAGCAGGAACACCCCCGCATAGCCGTTCGCCACGACGATCGAATTTCCGGCCGGCATGTATTGCAGGGCCCAGATCCAGCGCAGGGTCTTTACCCTCTCGCGGACCTTTCCCGACGCGACATCGATGAAGTTGAGGATTGCATCGCGGCCGCCGGCCGCCAGGGTCTTGCCGTCCGGGCTGAAGTCCAGGGCCATGGCGTCCTGCTGGCCCAGCTTGAGGCGGTGCCGGGCCTTGCCGGTAATGACGTCGTAGATCCGGACATGCCCCCGGCTGGTGGCCGTCGCGATGAAGCGGGCGTCGGGGCTGAACGCGATCTGTGCGATCACCCGCGTATCCTTGATCGTGTTCAGGAGCTTGCCGCCGTCGATGGCCCAGATGCGGATTTCGCCACGGACGAACCCGGCCGCGGCGAGGAGGCCCTTCGGCCCGACGGCGACGACGGGACCAATGAAATGCGTGTTCGGCGAGTGGAAAACCTTCAGTTCCTTGCCTGTCGCCGCGTCATACAGCCGTACGGTTTCGTCGTCCGCGCCGGCGAGCAACAACCGCCCCTTGGGGCCGAAGGCAATCGACTTGAAGCCGTCCTTCGGGCCGCTGATGGTCCGGAGCTTCTTGCCCGTCGCCGCGTCCCAGACATGGAAGACCTTGGAAACCGCCGCCATGGTCGCCAGCAACCGGCCGTCCGGGCTGAGGATCGTCCAGCTCAAACGGCCGACCCGACCCTTGTGGCGGCCGGTTTTCGACAGGAGCTTGCCGGTGGCGACTTCCCAGACCCGGGCGATGTTGTCGAAACCACCCGTCGCCAGACGCTTTCCGTCCGCAGACAGGCCCGCCGTCGTCATTCGATAGGTATGTCCGTCGAGGGACCGGAGCCGCTCCCCTGACACGATGTCCCAGAGGCGGATGCGGCCGCGATAGGTCCGGCCCAGCAGCTTGTCCCCGCCGAGCCGATGGAGATGGGTGTAGAGCGCCCCCGGTACGGACCGGATCTTCCTGCCGGTCTCCACGTCCCACCATTCCAGGCGGGTATTGGCGCTGGCCACCAGCTGCCGGCCGTTCGGGCCGAATGCGAGGCTCCTGAACCGCGTCCGCCCTTCTGCCTCCAGGACGCGAAGCGACTTGCCGTCGGCGACATTCCAGATGCGCGCCGTCGCATCGGAGGCGCCGGTCGCGAGAAGTCGACCGTCCGGGCTGAAGGCGAGCGACCATACGCCCGCCCGATGCCCTTCGAGGCGATGCAGAAGCTTGCCTGTCTCCAGGCTCCAGATTCCCGCCGTATCGTCGTCGGAGACGGTCGCGATCACCTTGCTGGCGGGGTCGAAAGCGATGCGCGGGATTCTCTTGTCGTGGCGCAGCAGGTGGCGGAGCCTGCCCGTGGCGACATCCCAGATCAGCACTTCGTTGCCATAGACCGGCGTGACGGCGAGCCAGCGACCGTCGGGGCTGAACCGGATCTTCCCGATCGACACGTCCTTGCCGTCGCGCTTCAGGATCTTGAGCAACCTGCCGTCCGCCGCGGACCAGAACCGGATGGTGTCGTCGTTCGCGCCGCTCGCCAGGACCTTTCCGTCCGGAGAGAAGGCCAGCGACTGAATGTTCCGGCTGTGACCCTCGAGCAGCCGTCGCTTGCCCGTCGCCGCGTCCCACAGGCTCACCCTTTGGTCGATCGCCGTGCGACCGGCGCTGGCGACCTGCTTGCCGTCGGGGCTGATGGCAAGAGGACCGACGGCAAACGGATAGCGGATCAGGACGCGCATCCGCGCACCGGTTTCCGCGTCCCACAGGATGACCCGCCCGTCCTCTCCGCCCGTGACGAAAATGCGCCCGTCCGCGCTGGCGCGCACGACCGCCGCCGGACCGGGCTTGTGGTCGAACCATCTGACGCGCTTCCACGTTGCGTCCCTTCCGGCCGGGTAGACCAGCGGCGGCGGCACCTTTGGCGCCGGTCTCTCGGCGACGGGTTTCTTGCCCGCCTCGCCGTCTCCATTGCCGGACGGCGTATCGCGCCCGCCGGCAAGCAGGAAATAGCCGGCAACGGCAACCCCGACCGCGGCCGCCCCCCCGACGATCACGTAAGGCTTCATCGTCAGCCTCCCGTTTCCGCTCCCCTGACCATCCTTCGACAGGCTCAGGATGAAGGGAGGAGGTTACCAAGGCCCTGTCAATCTGGCGAATGCTGACGGGGCGCTAAACCCCGTCGACGATCCCGATGGTGTTCGCCGCGCTCTTGTGGCGCAGGGGGCAGATGGCGGTATAGGCCTTGCAGTCACAGCTGGTCGTGGCCGCCGCGCGGTTGGGGACCTGGTCTCATCCTTCTACGACTGAACCTTCTCAGCGCTCGGCCACCACGACGTGGGCCTGGATTTTGGCCTCGACCGGCCCCCTGCCGAAACGACGCGCGATGGCGTCGGCGGCGCGGTCCGTCACTTCTTCCAGTTTCATCTCGTCGCGCGCCTCGATCTCGTTCCGCAGGGGCGTACCCTGCGCGTAAGCGATGGCCGGATGCCGGGGTGAGGGCGCGCGGCTTGTTGCCGCAACGGTCGTGACCGAAACCTCGCCGAAGCCGGCTTCCCGGACCTCTTCCACGATTCTGGCGTCATCGTGATAGCCGTGCGGCGTCCTGGCCAGAAAACGCGGCGGGTCGTCCGGAAACACCCCGCCGGCAGCGGCGGTGACCATGTCCGCGAACACATTCTCCTCAATCCGGTCCCAGACGTTGAAGACGAACCGTCCGCCCGGCTTGAGGACTCGGAAGGCTTCGGCGAAACCGGCGACCCGATCGGGGAAGAACATCACTCCGAACTGGCAGCAGACGGCGTCGAACGATCCATCGTCGAACGGCAGGGACAGCGCATCTGCCTGGCGCCACTCGATGTCAGGATTGACGGTTTGTCGCCGGATGGCCCGGTCGAGCATCGGCTGATTGAGATCCGTTACGACATATCGGGTTCCGCCGGCCAATCGGGGCGCCAGTGCCCGGGTGACGACGCCGCTGCCCGCGGCGGTCTCCAGCACCGAGCGAGGCGTCGGGTCGCCGACCCGTCGGGCCATGTCGTCGGCATAGGTTTCGAAGATGAGAGGCACGAGGTAGTCGTCGTAGATATCGGGGATCGACCCCGCAAAAACCTTGTCGGTTTCCGACATGACATTGCCCTCCGATTGGCCAGCGAATGCTAGGCCTGTCTCCCCGTTGCGTTGTCGTAGTGATGGGCCGGCGGTCCGCCGCAGGCCCGGCCGCGCCCGCCGCTTCTAGACCCCGTCGACGATCGCGATGTTGCTCGTCGCGCTCCGGTGGCGCAGGGGGCGTATGGCGGTATAGGCCTCGCAGTCGTACCAGGCCTTTGCCGCCGCGCGGTCGGGGAACTCGATCACCACGACGACCGCATGGGGCCATTCGCCCTCCACCTTCTCCGGGTCGCCGCCGCGCACGATCAGTTTACCGCCGAAGGGGGCGAAAGTGTCCGGCGCCTGGCTGGCATACTTCCCGAAGGTCTCTGGGTCATGAATGGTTTCCTGCACGATGACATAGGCGGCCATTCGTTCCTCCCTTGTTTGGCTTCGTATATCGTCGTCGAAACTGTAGGCGGTCGGACAGAAGCACACCAGCCAGCGGCAACCGGCCAGAATTCCCTTGTATTTTCCGTCCATTTGGCGAGTATGCGCGCCGTCAAGCGAGCCGGCACCCTTGGAGGCCGGCACTTTGTTTTTTACAGGAGACTTCGATGAGCGACCTCACCGTATTGAATGCGGAGGAGCGCACGCGGGCCGGTAAGGGGGCCGCCCGTGCCGCACGTCGCGCCGGGCATGTCCCGGCCGTGGTGTATGGAGGCAACGACCAGCCGCTCCTCATCAACCTCGACCCCAAGGCGCTGAACCACGAGCTGCGCAACCCCGGGTTCTTCTCGACCCAGTTCATGATCAAGATGGGCGATGTCGAGCAGCGGGCCATGGCGCGCGACGTGCAGTTCCACCCCGTGACCGACGACCCGCTGCATGTGGACTTCCTGCGCGTGACGGAACGCACCCGCGTCAACGTCGCCGTGCCTGTCCTCTTCGAGGGCGAGGAAGAGTCCGAAGGGCTGAAGCGGGGCGGTGTCCTGAATATCGTCCGCCACGAGATCGAGGTCGT
>CAYGKX010000309.1:0-2550 GCA_964350225.1 uncultured Rhodospirillaceae bacterium
CCTCGGCCACTCGACCCACGCGCAGGAGCCGGCCTGGTTCACGACCGCCCCGGTGCACGCCGTCGCCAAGCTGCTCGACCGGCTGGGCTGGCAGGCCAGGGATGTCGATCTCTACGAGATCAACGAGGCCTTCGCGGCCGTCGCCATGGCGGCGATGCGCGAGCACGACCTGCCGCACGACAAGGTCAACATCCACGGCGGCGCCTGCGCCCTCGGCCACCCGGTCGGCGCGTCCGGCGCGCGGATCCTTGTCACCCTCCTCAACGCGCTGGAGAAGACCGGACAGAAGCGCGGCGTCGCCTCGCTCTGCATCGGCGGCGGCGAGGCGACCGCGATGGCGATCGAGACGCTGAACTAGGCGGCCACGGGGAAGGATCCGGGACATGACCCGCCGCCTTGTGACCTCCGGGTCCGACATGGAGGAGCGCTTCGCCTATTCGCGGGCGGTCGTCGACGGCGACTGGGTGCATGTTTCCGGGACCACCGGGTTCGACTATGCGGCCGGCACGATCTCGGACGACGTCGTCGAGCAGACCGAGCAGATCTTCCGCAACATCGACGCGGCGCTCGTCGAGGGCGGCGCGACGATGGCGGATGTTGTGCGCGTCACCTATTACGTGCTCGACGCCGGGACGATGGAGGCCGTCGAGCCGGTACTGAAGCGCTGGCTCGACCGTGCCCGGCCGGCGGCAACCGCCATCGTGGTCGCCGGGCTCATCGACCCGCGCATGAAGATCGAGATCGAGGCGACCGCCCGCCGCCGCTGAGTGTTTCTGCCCGACGGGTCGTGACGGCTGGACGGCGCCGTGCGATCCACTATCTTCTCCGGAGACCTGTTCCGTGAGGAGGGAGACGCCCGCATGCCGACCGTCCTGATCACCGGCGCCAACCGGGGCATCGGCCTCGAATTCGTCAGGCAGTACGCGCGGGAGGGCTGGCACGTCCATGCCGCGGCCAGGGACCCCAGTGCCGCCGACGAACTGGCCTCGATCGATGGCCATGTCCGGACCCACAGGCTGGATGTCGGCGACGACGCGATGGTCCGCAACCTCGCGGCGGAACTGGCGGGCCACGACATCGACCTCCTGGTCCACAATGCCGGCATCAATGCCGTTAGCGGGACCTCGCTTGGCGACATCGACTACGACCTGTGGGCAGAGGTCTTTCGCATCAATTCGATGGCGCCGCTCCGCGTCGGGATGGCCTTCGCGGATCACGTCGCCCGGTCCCACCGTCGTTACATGGTCTTCATCACCAGCCGGGCGGGCTCGATCGGCAACAATATCGAGGGCGGTCGCTACCTTTACCGCTCGTCAAAAGCGGCGTTGAACTGCGTGGTCCGCTCGCTGGCGATCGACCTCGCGCCGCGCCGTATTACGGCGGTCGCAATGCATCCGGGCTGGGTCCGGACGGACATGGGCGGGGAGGAAGCGCCGCTCGACGCGCGCACCAGTGTCACCGAGATGCGCCGGACCATCGACCGGCTGGAGATGCACCATAACGGGCACTTCCTGAACTACGACGGCGCTGAACTCGATTGGTAACCTGGAGGCAGGAGATGACCTACCAAATCGCCCAGATGAACGTCGGGACCGCCCGCTACGCGATGGAGGACCCGCGCAT
Source organism: uncultured Rhodospirillaceae bacterium (assembly GCA_964350225.1). GTDB lineage: Bacteria > Pseudomonadota > Alphaproteobacteria > Bin65 > Bin65 > CAYGKX01. The sequence continues at coordinate 1,624 of CAYGKX010000309.1, forward strand.
GGCCGGCTTCACGAGCCGGTTGGACGCGATCAACGAACTGGCCGACAGCAGTCCCGGCTTCGTCTGGCGCCTGCAGTCCGACAGCGGCAACGCGACCGACATCCAGACCGGCGACGACCCGCTGTTCATCGTCAACATGTCGGTCTGGGAAACGATCGAGGCGCTGTTCGCGTTCGTCTACAAGACCGCCCACACCAAGGTGATGGCCGGTCGGCGACAGTGGTTCGAACGGCCCGACGAGGCCTATCAGGTTCTCTGGTGGGTCCCTTCCGGGCACCAGCCGACGCCGGAAGAAGGGCTGGCCCGGCTCGATCGCGTGCGCCGGGAAGGCCCCAGCGCCGCTGCCTTCACCTTCAAGCAGACCTTTCCCGCACCCGATGCCAAAGGCGCGCCCGGGGACATGGCGCCGGAGCCGTACTGCGTCGGCTGGGACTGACGGGAAAAAGTGTCCCCGAAAGTGGCCTCACGGCGCCTGCGGCAACATGTGTGTTGCATCGACCACCACAGCCGCTAAGACACATCTCCAATGCCACACACAGCTCTCCCCATTCGCCGGCTCTTGGCCGGCGTCCGTGCCTTCCGCGCCCGCTATTACGAGGCGCGCCCGGAACGGCTGCGCCCGCTCGTCGAACTCGGTCAGTCGCCGCAGATCCTCATGATCGCCTGCGCCGACAGCCGGATCGACCCCGCTCTTCTGACCGACGCCGAGCCCGGTGAACTGTTCGTCGTGCGGAACGTTGCGAACCTCGTGCCGCCCCATGCACCCGACACCGGGCTGCACGGCACGAGCGCCGCCATCGAGTTCGCGGTGCGCGATCTCAAGGTTGAGCATATCGTCGTTCTCGGCCACGCCGGATGCGGCGGCATCCGGGCGCTGATCGAGGGCGAACACGAAGAGCGCGAGTTCATCGATGCCTGGGTCGCCAT
>CAYGKX010000309.1:2560-5469 GCA_964350225.1 uncultured Rhodospirillaceae bacterium
ACAACAGCATCGCCGACCCGGACTTCCTGCCCGGCTTCGGCACCGCCGCCGGCGACGATCCGCAGGCGAGCGTCAGCGGCGCGGGGTCGTTCGGGGGCGACATCGACGTGTTCGCGTTCGACCTCGAGGCCGGGGAGCTATGGTATACGGAACCTGGCGTGGAAGGCTTTTCGCCTCTGGGGCTCGCGGCCGGCGACGCGGAATGACGACGACGCGTGCCGTTGGTCACGCGCGATAAGGGTGTGCCCGCATGCAGTTGACCGACGAACAGATCATGATCCGCGACATGGCGCGCCAGTTCGCGCAGGACCGGCTGGCGCCCGGCGTCGCGGCCCGTGACGCGTCGGGCGAGTTCCCGGCGGAGCAGATCCGGGAAATGGGCGGCCTGGGTCTGATGGGTATGACGGTCTCGCCGGACTGGGATGGGGCGGGCGCCGACTACGTGTCCTACGTGCTGGCCATGGAGGAGATCGCTGCCGCTGATGGCGCCGCGTCGACGATCATGTCGGTCAACAACGCCCCGGTCTGCGCCGCGGTCGAACGGTTCGGGAGCGCGGAGCAGAAGGAACGGTTCCTCCGGCCGCTCGCAAAGGGGGAAATGCTCGGGGCCTTTGCCCTGACCGAGCCCCAGGCGGGCTCCGACGCCTCGGCGCTCAAGACCCGGGCGCTTCGCGACGGCAACCATTATGTCCTGAACGGCGCGAAGCAGTTCATCACGTCCGGCAGCACGGCGGACGTCACCCTGACCTTCGCCGTGACCGACCCGGAGAAGGGCAAGAAGGGCATCAGCGCCTTCCTCGTGCCGACCGACAGTCCCGGCTACACCGTCGCGGCGGTCGAGAAGAAGATGGGGCAGCGCGGGTCGGACACCTGCGCGATACAGTTCGAGGACTGCCGGATCACCCCCGACTGTCTCCTGGGCGAGGAGGGGCAGGGTTACATGATCGCCCTCGCCAACCTGGAGACGGGGCGGGTGGGCATCGCCGCCCAGTCGGTCGGCATGGCCCGGGCGGCCTACGAGGCCGCACTCGCCTACGCCAGGGAACGGACGAGCTTTGGCAAACCGATCTTCGAGCACCAGGCGGTTGCCTTCCGCCTGTCCGACATGGCGACCCAGATCGAGGCGGCTCAGCAACTCACCCTGCATGCGGCGGCCCTCAAGGATGCCGGCATCCCCTGCCTCAAGGAGGCGGCGATGGCGAAGCTCTTCGCGAGCGAGATGGCGGAGCGGGTCTGCTCCGACGCGCTGCAGGTCTTCGGCGGCTACGGCTACCTGCAGGACTTCCCTGTCGAGCGGATCCTGCGGGATGTCCGGGTGTGCAAGATCTACGAGGGCACCAGCGACATCCAGAAGCTGATCATCGCCCGGGCGATCGGAGAGGAATAGGGGCGTGAGCGGCACGGCGGTTGGCAAGAACGCGGCGGCAACGGCCGGACCGGACGTGGCGCCTGTGGCGCATTTCAAGCGTCACTTGGGCCTCCTCTTCTGCTGCTGGGCGGGCATGAGCATCTCGATGATGCTCTTCGTCAGCGTCTCGGCCCTCGTCGGCCACATGCTCGCGGCCGACAAGAGCCTCGCGGCCCTGCCGATCGCCCTTCAGTGGGCCGCGACGGCGATCCTGACCGTCCCGGCCTCCTTCATCATGCGCTGGATCGGCCGCCGGGGCGGCTTCGCGATCGCGAGTTGCTCCGTCATCCTGGGCGCCATCTGCGCCATCGCCAGCATCTATTTCGGGCTCTTCTGGCTCTATTGCGTCGCCTGTTTCCTTGTCGGGGCCGGGACGGGGTTCAGCTGGTACTATCGCTTCGCGGCGGCCGAAGTGGCGCCGGAAAGCTGGCGCAGCCGGGCGATCTCGCTGGTCCTCGCCGGCGGCATCGTCTCCGCGCTCGTCGGGCCGATGCTGGCGCGCTACGGCATGGACCTCCTGGCGCCGCTGACGTTTGCCGGAGCCTTCCTGATCGCCTGCATCATCCAGCTCATCGTGCTGAGCCTTCTGGTCTTCGTGCGCATCCCGCGTCCGAATGCGCTCCAGCTCCAGGGCGGACGGCCGATGTCGGTCATCGCCCGCCAGCCGAAGTTCATCATCGCGGTCATCGCCGGTGTCGTCGCCTATGCGTCGATGGTCCTCCTGATGTCGATCACGCCGCTGGCGATGAAGATGTGCGGGCTCGACTTCGACGCCGCGACCCATGTCATCCAGTGGCACGTGCTCGGCATGTATGTACCGGCCTTCTTCACCGGCCACCTGGTCAGGAAGTTCGGCGTCTACCGCATCATGTATGCCGGCGGCGCCGCCGTGATCCTCTGCCTGATCATTGCCGCGTCCGGCCAGGACCTGGTCAACTTCTGGGTTTCGCTGAGCCTGCTGGGCGTCGGCTGGAATTTCCTGTTCGTCGGCGCCACGACCCTCCTGACGGAGACGCACTCGGTGGCGGAACGGGCCAAGGCCCAGGCCTTCAACGAGTTCTGCATCTTCTCCGTCACCGGCACCCTGACCTTCCTGTCGGGCCAGGTGCTGCACAATTTCGGCTGGACGACGGTGGTCGTCGCGACGATGCCGCTGGTCCTCCTGGTCGTCGGCGCCGCGGCCTGGCTCGCGGTGCACGAACGGCGGAGCGCGGCAGTCTAGGTCGCCGTACCGCGGGCAATTAGCGATTGAGGGGTTTCGACCCTTGTCATAGAACCTAAACGAGGCCGTCGCGCCAAGACGGCGGCCCGCCCCAGGGGAAACCGCGCCAGGCCAGACCGTGCCCGTCATCAAGAGCAACCTGAACACGCGAACCGACGAGTTCCGGGCCAACGTCGCCCACAACCGGGCGCTGGTCGACGACCTCCGCGAGAAGATTGCCGAGATCAAAAAGGGCGGATCCGAAACCCATCGGGAACGCCATGTGGCGCGCGGCAAGCT
>CAYGKX010000310.1:0-5410 GCA_964350225.1 uncultured Rhodospirillaceae bacterium
AACGGGGCAGGGCATGATCTTCTCGCACGACACCGACAAGGCGGAGAACATCGACATTCCCGTCGCCGCCTATCTGTTCCGGCACCCCCAGGGCAACGTGCTGTTCGACACGGGCTGCCATCCGACCGTCGCCGACGATCCGGAAGCGCGGTGGGGTCCGCTCGCCGCCGCGATGACGCCGACGATCCGGAAGGGGGAGGATGTTCTCAGCCAGCTGTCTGGGGTGGGGCTGGGGCCGGATGACATCGACATCGTCGTCAATTCTCACCTCCATTGCGACCATTGCGGCTGCAACGAGTTCTTCCAGAAGGCGACCTTCTTCGTCCATGCCGACGAGCTCGCCGTCGTCCGGGACCCCGCACAGGAGGGCAACGGCTATTTCCGGGCCGACTGGGATCAGCCGATGCCGGTCGAGGCGATTGCGGAAGAAACAGACCTCTTCAACGACGACCGCCTTATCCTCGTGCCCCTGCCCGGTCATTCGCCGGGCCTGACCGCGCTCCTCGCCAATCTGGAGCGGACCGGCAGCTTTCTGCTCGCCTCCGACGCCGTCAGCCTGCGGGAAAATCTCGACCGGGAGATCATGCCGAAGAATACCTGGGATCCGGACCTCATGGCCCGGTCGATGGACGAGATCCGGCGCATCGAGGCGGCGGGGGCCACGATCGTGTGCGGTCATGATGGGGCTCAATGGGCGACAATGCGCAAGGGGGCGGAGGCCTATGACTGACATCGCCGACGACGCCCGCCCCAAGATCATCGGCGCCCGGGTCCAGCGCAAGGAGGATCCGCGCCTCCTGACCGGCCACGGCGCCTATGTCGACGACCGGAAGGTCGCGGGCCTGCTTCATGTCGCCTTCTGCCGGAGCGACCGGCCGCACGCCCGGATCGTCGCCATCGACACCGAAGAAGCGGCGGCGTTTCCCGGCGTTATTGGCGTCATCACGGCGTCCGATCTGGACGGCGTCGCGCAGGAGATCCGTGCGACTTCGCGCATGAAGGATTATTACGCCACGCCCTTCCGGCCGCTCGCAGGCGATGTCGTTCGCCATGTCGGCGAGCTGGTCGTGGCCGTCGTCGCCGAGAGCCGCTATGTCGCCGAGGACGCGGCGGAGCGGGTCATCATCGACTATGAGGACCTGCCGGTCCTGGCCGATCCCGAGGCGTCGCTCGACCCTTCGGCGCCGCTCCTCCACGAGGCGGCGGGAACGAACGTGCTTGCCGCCCGGGCCTTCACCCGGGGCGAGGTCGACGAGGGCATGGCCGCGGCGCACGTCACCGTCGGCGGCCGCTTTCGCTTCCGGCGGAAGACGCCGGCGGCTCTGGAGAACCGCGGCTACCTCGCCGAATACGAACCGGCGAAACGGACCCTCACGCTCCATGGCTCGACCCAGGTGCCGGGGCTCGTGCGCGACGCGCTGACCGATATCCTCGCGCCGAAAGGCGTGCGCGTCAGAGTGGTTGCGGAGGATGTCGGCGGCGGCTTCGGCGGCAAGGCCTCGCTCTTTCCGGAGGAGGCGGCGGTCGCGGCGCTCGCCGTCAAGCTTGGCCGGCCGGTCAAGTGGATCAGCGACCGGATGGAGGACCTGACGGCGACGAGCCAGGCGTTCGACGAGATTGTCGATGCCCGCCTCGCCGTCGATGCGGACGGTCGGCTCCTGGCGCTGGAGGCTGACGTCATCGGCGATGTCGGCGCCTATTCGATCTATCCCTGGACCGCGACGCTGGAGCCGGTCCAGGTCGTGAGCTTCCTGCCCGGCCCCTACCGCCTCGCCAACTATCGCGGACAGGTCCGGGCGGTCGCGACCTGCAAGGCGCCGATGGGGCCCTACCGGGGCGTCGGCCGGCCGATCTCGACCTTCGTCATGGAACGGCTGATGGACATGGCTGCGCGCGAACTGGGCCTCGACCCGGCGGAGATGCGCGCGCGCAATCTCGTCGGGCCGGACGAGTTTCCCTACAAGACCGGCTCTGGCCTCGTCTGGGACCAGGCGGGCTTCCAGCCCTGCCTCGCGCTGGCGCGGGAGCGGTTCGACTACGACGCGCGACGGGCGGCACAGGCGGTGGCGCGGAGGGAGGGGCGGCTTGTCGGCATCGGGCTCGCCTCCTACGCCGAGTTGACGGGCATCGGCTCCCGCATCTCCGCCGCGCCCGGCATGCCGATCAACACCGGCACCGAACGGGCGACCCTGCGCATCGACGCGACCGGCGGTGTGACAGCCGTCTTCGGCATCGCCTCCCACGGCCAGGGGCTGGAGACGACCCTGTCCCAGATCGTCGCCGAGGAGCTCGGCGTCCGGGTCGAGGATGTCGAGATCGTCCAGGGCGACAGCGGGGCGGTGGCCCACAGCACCGGTACCTATGCCAGCCGCAGCGCGGTCCTGGCGGGCGGGGCGGCGACCCTGTCGTCGCGCGAGCTGAAGCAGCAGGTCCTGAAAGCCGCCTCCCACATCTTCGAGACGGCGCCGGAGGATATCGACGTTCGGGACGGGATCATCGCCGTCGCCGGCACCGACAGGTCGATGACCTTCCGAGACCTCGCGCGCGCCTTCTATACCGAGATGGGCAGCATCCCCAAGGAGGTGCGGGAGGAGCTGGAGCTGGAGGTCAGCAAGATGTACGACCCCTTCTTCGGCACCACCACCTCCGCCACCCACATCGCCGAGGTCGAGGTCGACCCGGAGACATTTGCGGTGACCGTCACCAACTACATCGCGGCGGAGGATTGCGGCCGGGTCATCAACCCGATGATCGTCGACGGCCAGGTCCATGGCGGCGTCGCCCAGGGCATCGGCGCGGCGCTGTTCGAGGAGGTCGTCTACGACGAGGCGGGCCAGATCCTCACGGCCAGCTTCGTCGACTATGTCGTGCCCTCGGCCGCCGAGGTGCCGGACATGAAGGTCGCCCATCTCGACACCCTCTCGCCCTCGACCCTCGGCGGCTACCGGGGCATGGGGGAGGGCGGCACGATCGGGGCCGGAGCGGCGGTCGCGAACGCCGTCGCCGACGCCCTGGCGCCTTTGGGCGTGGAGATCCGCGAGCTGCCGATGACGCCGGAGCGGATCTTCCGGCTCGTTACCGAGGCGACGGCAAGCGAGGAAGCAAAGGGACAGGACGCATGAATCTGGGCATCGAGGGGAAGGTCGCGCTGGTCACCGGGGCGGCGCGCGACGTCGGACGGGAGATCGCGCTGGCGCTGGCCGCCGAGGGCGCGACGGTCGCGGTCAACTACAACCGCTCGGCCGACGAAGCCACGGGGGTCGTCGCCGAGATCGAGAAGGCGGGCGGCACCGCCAGGGCCTACCAGGCTGACGTCGCCAATTATGCGTCCGTCAAGGCGATGGTCGACGGCATCGTGGCCGACTTCGGCGGGGTCGATATCCTGGTCAACAATGCCGGGCTGGTCATGCCGCGCCCCTTCCTGGAGACGAGGCCGGAGGAATGGAAGGCGCAGATCGACGTCGGGCTGTATGGCGTGATCCATTGCTGCCACGCGGCCGGACCGTCGATGGTCGCGCGGGGCGGCGGGCGGATCGTCAATGTCACGGGGGACTCCGCCCGGGTCGGGGAGAGGCGGCTGTCGATCACGGCGGCGTCGCGCGGCGGGGTCCTCGCGCTGACCAAGTCGCTGGCCCGGGAACTGGGCCGGGACGGGATCACGGTCAACGTCTTCGCGCTCGGCCTGATCGAAACGGCCCACAGCGACAAGGCCTGGCTCGACAAGAACCGGGAGAAGATCGTCCGGCAGTACCCGCTGGGCCGGATCGGTCTGCCGGGCGATATCGCCCCGATGATCGCCTTCATCGCCTCCGAGGGCGCGGGCTGGATCACCGGCCAGGTCGTCAGCATCAACGGCGGTTACAGCATGGTCGGCTGATCCTGTTTCGATCGGCCTAATCGAAAATTCTGCTACCATTCCTCCCATAAGACGTCGGCCATGCAAGGCCGGCCGGATCAGCGGTAACGCGAACCGGGAGGAAGTGATCATGTGTAAATTATGCGATGCCGGCCTGCCGCAGGACCACTCTGCGGACCAGGGCGGTGACACGGAAGAGCACGGCGGGACCGGCGTGTCGCGCCGCGGGTTCCTTGGCGCGGCGGCCGTTGGCGGCGCCGTCGCGGCGGGCAGCGCACTCCTGACCGCGCAGCCGGCCCAGGCCCAGGGCACGCCGCCGCCGGCGGGCACCGGGACGCCCGGTCGCCGCTACGTCCTCCGGGGCGGCTCCGTGCTGTCGATGGACCCGGCGGTCGGCGATTTCCCCCAGGGCGACGTACTGGTCGACGGCAAGCGGATCGCTGCCGTCGGACGGAACGTCAATGCCGGCGATGCCCCGGAGATCGATTGCGCGGGCAAGATCGTCATGCCCGGCTTCATCGACACCCACCATCACCAGTTCGAGACGGCGCTCAGAAGCTTCCTCGCCGACGGGCTCCTCTTCAATGACGGCAAGCCCCACGGCAAGGTCAATTATTTCGACTACATCCTCGGCAAGTTCACGCCGGTCTATCGGCCCGAAGACGTCTATATCTCGGAGCTGTTCGGGTCGCTCAGCCAGCTCGATGCAGGCGTCACGACCGTCCACGACATTTCCCAGATACACAATTCGCCGGCCCACAGCGACGCGGCGGTCAAGGGCATCGGCGATTCCGGGCGGCGCGCCGCATTCGGCTATTTCGAGGGCAAGGGCAAGGCGAGCAAGTATCCCGACGACGCCCCGCGCCTGAAGAAGCAGTATTTCGCCTCCGACGACCAGCTCATGACCATGACGATGGGCGGAGAGCTCTACCTGCCGGGCTACGAGAAATCGTGGGCGATCGGGCGGGAGTTGAACATCCCGATCGCGGTACATGTGCTGGGCAATTTCGGTATTCCGCAGAATTTCGCGAAGCTGGTCGCGGCCAAGGCGATCAAGTCCGACAACATCTTCATCCACATGACCGCGATGCCGGACAGCGCCTGGCAGGCGACGAAGGACGCCGGCGCCTCCATCTCGATCGCGAGCCCGATCGAGATGACGATGCGCCACGGCATGCCGCCGATCCTGAAGTCCATGGCCATGGGCATCCAGCCGTCGCTCTCGACCGACGTCGAATGCACCATGACGGCGGACTTTTTCACCCAGATGCGATCGGTCATGACCTTGCAGCGGGCGCTGGTGAATGAGATGGCGCTGGCCGGGAAAAAGGACCTGCCGCCGCTCCTGACCAGCCTCGACGTCATCCGCTACGCGACGGTCGAGGGGGCGAAGACGCTGAAGCTCGATGGGAAGGTCGGCACCCTGTCACCCGGGAAGGAGGCGGACATCCTCCTCCTCGACGCGAACGCGATCAACGTCGCCCCCCTGAACCATGTGCCGGGCGCCGTCGTGACCCTGATGGAACGGTCGAATGTCGACACGGTTTTCGTCGC
>CAYGKX010000311.1:0-5405 GCA_964350225.1 uncultured Rhodospirillaceae bacterium
TCGAGCTTTCCTTCCTGAACGGCCGCGACAAGCTGGACGTCCCGGTCTCCGCCCTGATGCAGTACGACGAATAGGGCATATCCTCGCGAATGAACCGGCGCGGCCGGCGCGTCAGGGTGTCAGGATATCCTCCGGCTTGACATCGGCGATCTCGCCAAACAGTTCTGCGATGGACGACCCCGCCTCCTCGATTAGCGCCTTGCCCGCCTCGGCGGTCGCGAGGGTCGCGTCGCCGACCGCGCCTGACGGGTTCAGATCCTGCATCTGCCAGGCGAAGGAGCCCATGCGGCCATAGGGCCTGAGGTAGCGGTAGCGGTTTTCCATCTCCTGGGAGAGCGAGGGGTGGGCGGCGATCGCCGCCGCGCGCACGCGGCCCGGCGCCGCCGCCATCATGATCGAGGTTTCGGCCGCCCCGGCGTGAATGCCGTGGGCCGCCTCCGCCGCGCCGAAGGCGGCGGCCGTGTCCCAGAAGCGGTAGGCGTTGACGGGAAAGACGAGGATCTTGTGCTTACGCCGGATCTTCATCGCGGCGATATCCATGACATGGGACTGGCCGCCATGACTGTTGAACAGGACGAGTTTTCGCAGGCCGGCGGCGGCGACGCCCCTAGCAATCTCGATCAGGACGCGGATCATCGTTTCGTGGGACAAGCTCAGCGTGCCCGGAAAGTCGCCATGCTCAGGGCTGACGCCGACCGGCTGCGGCGGCAGGACCACCGCGTCCGCACCGTTCGGCAGCCGCTCCAGCGCGGCCTTCAGAAGGGCGTCGTTGACGACGCTGTCGGTCGACACCGCCAGGTGCGGTCCATGCTGTTCCGTCGCCGCGACCGGAAGGATCGCCAGGCACCGATCCGCATCGAGATCCGCGAACTCCGTCGTCGTGAGATCGGTCCAGTAGCGGTAGCGGGCCGGGCCGGGTGCCGTCATGGCGTTGTCTCGCAGGTTGCTGCACAATGGCGCCGCCATACTGCCCTGCGCCCCGCGCGGGACCAACCCTTCATCGTCGCGCCCCGCCATGCTGATCGCACAGCTTTCCGACACCCATATCAGCCTTCGGGACAAGAAGGCCTGGACGGCGGACGAGGCGGAGGCGCGCCTGGCCGAAGCCGTCGCGCAGGTCAACGAATTCCGCCCCGCCGTCGACGCGGTGATGGTCACGGGCGACCTGGTCGACGACGGAACGGCCGCGGAGTATCAACGCCTGCGCAGGGTTCTGGACGGTCTGACGGCGCCGTATTTTGTGCTGCCCGGAAACCATGACGCCCGGCCGGCCCTGCGCGCCGCCTTCGGCGACCATGGGTATCTGCCGGCCGAAGGTCCATTTCTGCACTATGTGCTCGAGGATCTTCCGCTGCGCCTGATCGCGCTGGATACGCATGTTCCGCGGGCCGCCCATGGCGAGATCTGCCCGGAGCGGCTCGCCTGGCTCGCGGCGCGGCTCCACGAAGCGCCGGACCGGCCGACCGCGATCTTCATGCACCATCCGCCCTTCGCGACCGGGATCGCCCTGATGGACCGGCTGGGATGCTACGGCGCGGACGCCCTGGCCGAGCTGATCGCGCGAAACCCGCAGGTCGAACGCGTTGCCTGTGGCCACGTTCATCGGGCGATCCATACGCGCTGGGCGGGCACCGCCGCCTGTATTGCCCCCAGCACGGTCGGACAGGTCGAGTTGACCCTGCCGGACGGCCCCGATCCCGCCTATATCCACGAGCCCCGCGGTTTTCTCCTGCATTACTGGAACCCGGAAGCGGGCCTGACGACCCACGTCGTACCAGTCGGCGACTACGAACGCGTGCCGGTCCGGCTGTAGCCGGCCCCCTCTTCTTCCCCTGGCCGCCAGCGCCGGGGAAGAGAAACCTCCCTGCGGCCAGGCCTTCCACGCAAAAGAAAAGGGCGCCCCGGAGGGCGCCCTTCCCAATTCTCAGTCTTGCGAGAGCGTCTAGCGCAACTCGTACGACACACGGCGGTTCTGGACCTGCCGGACGTTGTCGCCCGTGTTGACCTTCAGCTCACGCTCGCCGACGCCGAAGAACCGCACCCGGTTCGGGCTGACGCCGTTCTTGCCAAGCTCGGCGGCGATGAAGCGCGCACGACGCTCCGACAGCAGCTGGTTGTAGCCCACCGGGCCGACCGTGTCGGTGTGACCCTTCAGGACGACACGGCTGCCGCCAGCGGCCCGCATCGAGGTGATGAGCGAGTCGAGGGACGCGATGCCCGACGGCGCGCTGGCACCCGACTGCGGCTCGACACCACCCGGCCACAGGTCGCCGCGGCTGGCGGTCGCCAGGCTCTTCGGACGATCGAAGCGGAAGTTGATGTCGTTCGTGTCGCGCAGCAGTTCTTCATACGCGGCCAGGAAGGCGTTCTTGCAACGCGCGATGTCTTCCGGCTGGTACATGGGCTTGCCGCGCCACCACACGTCCTCGTGCTCTTCTTCGACCCAGCAGTCGTACATGGCCTGGGCGCGCGCCGCGACGGCGGGCTTGCGAGCACGGTTGTTACGATAGTCGAGCGCCTTCAGCAGCTTCGGATACCACTCGTGCAGCTCGGCACGCGACCGGCGGGGCAACCACCAGGTGCGCGGGTTCTCCGGGCCAACGTTGGCGCCATTGCACGCCGCATAACCCTTGCGGATGTAAATGTCAGCGTGCTGGTGATCCGATTCGGCCAAAGCCTCTTCGCCGAGCGCCACATACTCCTTGTGGAGGGCGGCGTTGAAAGCGGTGCTAGAACAGGACTGCGCTTTCGCAACGGCGAGGTTTTCCGAGACCCATGGCCCCATCTGGGCCTGTGCCCCGCCCGCGGCAAGTACTACGGCCGCGACAACAGAAATACCGAGTTTCCTCATCTTCCCCTCGTAGTAGAAGTACGGCTTAAGCAAACGTCTCCAGCCTGTCGTTGTTTGTAATGGATTCCCGTGACCCCCGTCAACTGCCCACGGGCCGCAACCCGTGGATTTCCGGGCACATTGTGACCAATCCGCCACAGCGAGTTACCCAACGATCAAAAGCCTGCAGACGTCGCCTGCGACATCTCAACATTTGTTCAACGTCTGTATATAGGACCGGTTCCCTGGCAGGCGAGCAAAATATGTTCAAAATGTGGCGAGAGCGATGAATTGTCCCACCCGTCCCCGTTCGCCCGAACCTCCCGGGGCAACCTGTCCTATAGGCAATAATGTCATGCGGCTTCTTTACACTCTCATAACGGCGGCGGCGTCGTTTCTACCGGTCACGGGTGCGGCACTGTCCCAGGACCGGGTAACCTTCCCCTTCCTCACGGCCGGGGAGGCTCCGCCCACCGGGTACCGGAACGTGGCGGAATCCCTGGCCAAAGGCTATGTCATGGTCACACTCGTCGCGCGGGGCGATACGGTGACGGGCGACGGTGGCGGGGATCTGCACACCGGCAGCGGTATCGTCGTCGGCCGAAAGGGGTATATCCTCACGGCCGCGCATATCGCCCGTTCGACCCGGTTTGCCGTTCGGCTGACCTTTCGGAACGGACGCACCGCGATGGCCCGCGTCATCGCCGTCGATCCGCGGCAGGAAGTCGCCTTGTTGCGCGCCTCCGCTCGGACGCTATTCCGCCGCGCCGGGTTGGCCCCCCTGCCGATCCGGACAAGCGTTCCCGCAAAGGGAGCCTGGCTGATGGCGATCGGAAGCCCGAAAAAGCGCTGGGGTGTCGCGACGCTGGGCCGCGTCCGCCTGCCCGATATCGGCGAGCGTCTGCAATACGGCGCCTGGGGCTTCGACCATGCGATCGAGGTCGGCATGGAAGTCCAGTCGGGTCATTCCGGCGGCCCGGTCGTCGACATGGAGGGCCGTCTGGTCGGTATGGTCGCAAGTTATGAACTGGGCGACACGACGAAGTCGGTCTACGTTTCGCCGCGCATCACCTATGTCGTCCCGGCCAAGACTTTGGCCGCGTTCCTGACCAAACACGGCGTCCGCTGACGGCTTTCGGGCCGATGGATCGGACGGATGGACGGCCCCGGAACGGAAATCGGATGTCAGCGGCGCGCGTTGCGCCGTGCGATCAGCCCGGACCAGTTGGCCATCGACATGAAATGGGCATAGACATGCGGCAGCCAGCCGCGCCGGCGCCAGTCGAGGAACACCTCGTCGGCCAGCCCCGCGAAGCGTTTCTCGTCAATGATGCGGAACCCGCCAAGCCGCAGGGTCTCGCCGCCGGCGACCGTGATCTCGGCCCGGTTGGGAACGAGCAGGTCCTGCGCTTCGAGCGCGGCGACATATTCCCGCGTCGCTTCCGATTGCGTCTGGTAGGACGAACAGAAGGACAGTGCCCGCTGGGTCACCTCCGTCGGCTCGCCCTTCCGGAAGAAGGCATCGCCCTTGTTGCCGACGCATTCCGCCGCCTCGTCGACGCACAGGACATATTGCTGCCGGTCGGGGCCCGCCATGAAGATGAAGGGATAACGCCGGATGTAGGCGGGTACGTAGTGGTCCGCCGCCCAACGGCCGTCCTCGCCGACGAATAGATTCTCCCCCTCGCTCAGGCCAAGGATGCAAATGCTCATCGCCGGCGCGCGGGCGGAGAAGACGACCGGATAGTGCTTCGCGGCATGACGCAGTTCTATCGCGTTTACAGGCACGGAATTGACCCCGGCCGCGACAGCATAGTCGCGCTCCGCCGCCAGGCGCAGCTTGGCATGGCGTTGTGGCGTGAGGGGCACCGGCTTCGCGTACAGGACCGGGGCCGCCTGTGGCGCGCCCGCGGCGGACTTTCCACCGGTCGACTTGCCGGTGGTCGACTTGCCTGTGGTCGACTTGCCTGTGGTCGACCGGCCAGTGGCCGACTTTTCCCCGGTCGAAATTTCAGTGGTCGACGTCCCCGTGCCCGACGTCGTCTCTCCCGGCGGTTCGGCGGCCAGCGCCCCGGCGGTTTTCTTCGCCATGTTCATGCCCCCCTCAAATCGGATGCAAATAATCGCAGGAGAGGCGAAAGAAACCAACTGGTAATCATAATTTCGGTAAAGACGATGTTGGATCGCGGTCGGGACAACCGCTTATCCGGCCCGGGCGCGCACCGCGTCGAGCAGGACCTGACATCCCGCCGCGAGGTCGTCGGGCGTCGCCGCCTCGGCCTCGTTGTGGCTGATCCCGTCGGCGCAGGGCACGAAGATCATCGCCGTCGGCGCCACCCGGGCGACGTAGCAGGCATCGTGCCCCGCACCGCTGACGATGTCGCGCTGGGCGAACCCGTTCGCCTCCGCCGCCCCGCGCACCGCCGCGACGCACCCGGGGTCGAAAGGCGAGGCCGGGAAATGCCAGATTTCCTCCAGCGCGAGATCGACCCCACCCCGTTCCGCGATTTTTGCGAACCCCTCGCGGAGCGCGCGGTCCATGTCGGCCAGGCGGTCCTCGTCCGGATGACGCAGG
>CAYGKX010000312.1:0-5398 GCA_964350225.1 uncultured Rhodospirillaceae bacterium
CAGGAAGACATGCATCACGGTCCAGTTCAGGTCGCGGAAGCCGATCCGGTCGTTCGCCCGGGCGTAGGCGCGGACAATGACGTCGATGGCCTCGTCGCCCACCCCGTGGGTCTGGACCTGCATGCCCGCCTCGGCGCAGGCGACCAGGGCGTCGACGAACTCGTCCTCGCCGCCGGGCGGCAGCATGAGGAGGCCGTGATAGTCTTCATGGGGTTGTTCACCGGGCACGATGCGATAGGGCTCGCGCAGGCGCGCGCCCTCGACGCCGCCGTCGAGCATGTACTTGATCCCGGCAAACCGGAGCATGTCGTCGCTCGTCCCGGCGCGGAGTGCGGCAAGGCCTTTCTCGGTCTGGGCGAGGTCCGTGGCCTTGTAGAGAAGGTCGGTGCGGACCGTCGCGCCGCCTGAGTCGCGGAGCCGGCGATAGATCTCGATCGTCTTCTCGTCGACGACGGGGTCGATGACGGCGACGATGCCGAAGCTGTTGAGATGCGCCATCGCCTTCTTGAGGCGATCCGCCATCACATCCGGCGACGGCAGAGGCGGGGCGACACGGCGCGCGAAATAGGCGGCGGTCTCCAGGAGGACACCGGTGGCCTGCCCTGTCGCGGGATCGCGGACGATGACGCCGCCGGTCGGATCGGGTGTTTCGTCGGTGACGCCGGCCCGCTCGAGGGCCGGACTGTTCACCGTCACGACATGGCCGCCGCGCGGGATGATGACCGGGTTGTCCGGGGCGGCCTCGTCCAGCTCCCATCGGGTCGGCAAGCGGCCTTCGGCCAGCATGCTCTCATGCCAGCCGGACGAGGCGACGACCCATTCGCCGGCGGGCGTTTCGGCCGCGCGGGCCGCGATCCGCGCCTGTACTTCGGCGACGGAGCGCGCGTCCAGCAGGTCGACGGTCGGGATGTTGATGGCGAGATAGATCTGGTGCAGGTGCGAATCGATAAGTCCGGGCACAGCCGGTTTGCCGTCCAGGTCCACGATGTCGGTGCCCGGTCCGGCATGGGCCCTGACGCTCTCGGCGTCGCCGACCGCCAGAAAGCGGCCGTCGCGGATGGCCACGGCCTCCGCCCTCGGCAGCGCCTCGCTCACGGTGTGAATGCGGGCATTGAGAAAGATCGTGTCCGCCGGGCGCGTGTCGTTTGGGTCGGGGAGGGCGCGCTCGGGTTTCGGCAGTGCGCGACGTGCCGGCGCCGCGGGGCGCGCCCGGTGCGTCCGAAGCCAGGCACGGGCCATGCGGTCGGTTGGCGATACCGGTGCCCGGACAAACTCGGCCTCGACGAGCCGCACGTCACGGCGGGCGGGGGAGCGCGGGTTGGGCGGCGGCCCGACGACGAGGCGCCCGCGCACCTCGACCTGCTCGGTCATCGCCAGATCGGCCGCCGGCGGAGACAGCGGATCGATCAGCATGCCGACACCCGAGCCGTGGACGCAGCCGCACAGGAGACAGGGGGCCAGCGATCCCTCGGTCAGCAGATAGGATCCGGGCCGGTCGACCAGCGACGGGGCGACATAGCCTCGGAGCCCGAGACGCTTGCCGGCGAGACCGATGGCGTGACCCGTCGCCGAGCCATCGGGCGCGACCAGGCGGGCGAGGTCCGGGGCACCGCCGGATGCGGCCACGGGCGTTCCGGCGGCGGGGCAGCCGGCGGGTTCGTTCCTGGTGCGCGCTGTTGGATCCATATGCCCTTCCTTTCGCATGCCGAGGGGGCGGCCTGAGCCAGAAGGCGAGGCCAGATTTCGTCCGGACGTGGGGGCCGTCCCGGACATCAAGGATGACGCGGGGCACGGGTCCGGGCAAGCGGCACTGCCCTCGCGACCGGGATCGACAGACATGACGCGCGGGCATGCCTGGCGGTACAGCGCTGCGGCGCGGCGGCTGTGACAGCCGAAAAACCATGCCGAAACGAACAAGGGGCCGGACCCTTGGGTCCGACCCCTTGAAAATGTTGGCTCCGGCGGAGGGATTCGAACCCCCGACCCGGTGGTTAACAGCCACCTGCTCTACCACTGAGCTACGCCGGAACAGTGGTCGCCTGCGCGACAGGGCGCCGCTTATATCAAGACCCTCACCCGGCTACAAGGCCCGCTCGCGCGGTTGCGGAAACAGGCCGCCGGATTGCGCCCGGAGGGACTGGAGGCCCGGGCCGGAATCGAACCGACGTACAAGGATTTGCAGTCCTCTGCATAACCACTCTGCCACCGGGCCGGAGGCGGCTGGTTGCATAGCTTTTGCCCTTGTGTCGCGTCAAGGAAATTGGCGCCACTGCCGTCCGGCGGCACGCGAAGAAGAATCCTTGGCTTGCTGCGATTGTTTCGCGACGGCCGGTTCAGTATAAGAAGCGGCCGAACGCCCGAAGACGGGACATCATAGGGGCAGGGGATGACGGACTATACCGCCGCGCGGCTCAACATGGTCGAGAATCAGGTCCGGACCAACCGGGTGACGGACGAACGCCTGATCGAGGCGATGGAGACCATCCCGCGGGAGATGTTCGTTCCGACCGAGTTGCGCAGCGTCGCCTATGTCGACGAAGACATCCGTGTGACGCGTGAGCGTTACCTGATGGAGCCCATGGTCTTGGGGCGCCTGCTGCAGGAGGCGGACGTCCAGCCCACGGATATCGCTCTCGATATCGGGCCGGCGACCGGCTATTCGACCGCCGTCCTGGCGAAGCTTTGCGAGACTGTCGTCGGTATCGAGGCGAAGGATGACCTGGTCGAGCAGGCCTCGGAGACGCTGACGGAACTGGGGCTCGACAATGCTGTCGTCATCCAGGGCGACCTCACGGCCGGCAATCCCGAGCAGGGGCCGTACAATGTCATTCTCTTCAACGGTGCCGTCGCGGAGATACCGGAGGCGATCACCCGGCAGCTTGCCGAAGGGGGGCGCCTCGTGGCGGTGACACGTTCGGGCAGCGGGCTTGGCCATGCCACTGTCGTCACACGCTTCGGCGATATCTATTCGTCGCGTGTCTTCTTCGACGCCGCGACCCCGTTCCTGCCGGGCTTCGAGCCAAAACCGGTCTTTGTCTTCTGACCCATGGCCGCCGGACCCCGTGGGTCTTGTGGCTATTGTCACTTAGCAAGTCGTAAAACATGCGCTAGTCTTCGGCGCACGCCCGTTCCACTGTCACGCGTCCAGATGTTTGAAGGGGAAGTCATGCAGCAATACATGCGTCCTGGTGAGAAGCGCCGGCGGGGGCGGATTATCGGCACCTCGACCGCAGTGGGGCTCGCCCTGCTTGCCGCGGCGCCTGCCCATGGCGAGACCCTCCGCGACGCGCTGATCACGGCCTACAAGACGAACCCGCAGCTGCTGGCGGCGCGGGCGAGCCTGCGGTCGGTGGACGAGCAGTCGGCGCAGGCCTTTTCGAACTGGCGCCCCACGGTCAGCGGGTCGGGCAGCGTCGGAGCGGCGCATTCCGCCACGAGGGTGAAGGTTCTCGGCACGTCGTCCAGCCTGAACACGCCCCGGTCCCTGTCGCTCAGCGTGACCCAAAGCCTGTGGCGCGGCGGGCGGAACTTCGCGCAATGGCGCCTTGCCCATAACAATATCCGCTCCGAGCGTGCGAACCTGTTCAACACGGAGCAGACCGTCCTCCTGGCCGTGATCACCGCCTATATGGACGTTGTCCGCGACGTGTCCGTCGTGCAGCTCAGCCTGAACAACGAGCGGGTGCTGGCCCGCCAGCTCAAGGCGACACAGGATCGCTTCTCCGTCGGCGAGGTGACCCGGACCGACGTCGCGCAGGCGCAGGCGCGCCTCGCCCGGGCGCGGGCGGACCGTATCCAGTCGCAGGGCAGCCTTGAGAACTCGCGGGCGGCCTATCGCCGCGCCGTTGGCCGGTTGCCTGGCAAGCTCGTCACACCGACGCGCCTTGCGCCCATCCCGCGAAACCGGGCCGAGGTCCTGCGTCGTGCCCGCGAACGCAACCCATCAGTCCTCGCAGCCCTCTTCACCGAACTGGCCGCTCGCGACAATGTCGATCTCATCACCGGCGAGCTGCTGCCGACGCTTTCCGTCTCGGGCAGCCTGAGCCGGAGTTGGGGAACGTCGAGCGTGACGACCCGGAGCGACGGCGCCTCGATCACCGGCACGCTTTCCATACCGCTTTATCAATCGGGCTCCGTCATGTCGCGCATCCGCGCGGCGAAGCAGACAGTATGGCAACGGAAGAACGAGCTGGCGAATACCCGCCGGCTGCAGGTCGAATCGGCGACCAGTGCCTGGCAGGCCTATGTGACCGCTGCGTCGCAGGAACGGGCCTTCCGTTCGGAGGCGCGGGCGAATGCCATTGCCCTCCAGGGTGTGCAGCAGGAATCGCGCGCGGGTCTCCGGACGGTTCTGGATGTCCTCGACGCGGAGCAGGAGCTTTTTACCTCTCGGGTGAACCTGGTCCGCGCAGTTCACGACCGCATCGTGGCCATCTACCAGATCAGGGCGGCGATCGGCGAATTGACCGCGCGGTCCCTTCGCTTGCCGGTCAATTATTACGACCCGAAGAAGTATTACCGGGCAGTCCGCTACAAGGCCTTCGGACTTGGCGGATCCATCGGCAAGCCGCCGAGGGCGCCTGCCGATTGAGCGACGGAGCGGCGAAGACGGGGCTTTCGGCCCGGCGCCCTTCGTCATCAACCTTCTATTTACGATAGATGGAACGTTTGTTTCCATCGCCACGTAGATTGTTTACAAATAGCTAGCACCGCCCTGCGAGATGCCGTAGTCTTGTAGGCGTCGCAAACTGCTACACAATATCTGGTGGATGAACGAGCAGCGATTGCAGCAAGAGCCCTCGATGGAGGAGATTCTGGCGTCGATCCGACGCATCATCTCCGAAGACGAGGCCGCTTCTTCCAAGGATCGAGCCCCGACGGGGCCGACACGGCCGGCGACCGACGCGTCGCCGGGCAAAGGCAGCGCGCCCACGCGCCGTCCGGATTCCGCGGCGACGGAGCGCCGGCCCTCCGGTAACGGTTCCGGCAATGGTCTGGGCAATGGCCAGGCGGGCGCTTACGACGCAACCGACCCAATTCCTGGGCCCGCGTCCTATCGAGAGGCAGCCCAAAACGGGACACACCAGGGCGGGACACACCAGAGCGGGACACACCAGAGCGGGGCGGCCCAGCACTACGATTCCGACGAAACCGCCGCGGACTACGGATCCGGCGCGTTCGTCGATGACGACGATGCTGTCCTCGACCTGACCGAAATGGTGGCGGAGGATGGAAGCGTCGTGACCATCGCGCCGCTTTCCGCAGCCGACGACGGGGAAGTCTACGACGATGAAGTCGCCTACGACGATCAGGGCGGCTACGACGATACGCTGTATGCCGAGCCTTCGGGCGACGGCGCCGCCTATGACGACGATGAAGGCGCCTATGACGAGGCCGG
>CAYGKX010000313.1:0-3043 GCA_964350225.1 uncultured Rhodospirillaceae bacterium
CGGGCACGAAGTTCAGCGAGATCTGCATGGCCGCGATCCCGTTCATGCTGTGTGCGATGACCCTGGTGGCGCTCATGATCATCTTCCCCGGCATCGCGACCTGGCTGCCGTCTCTGGGGAATTAGAGCACGCCCCGCCTGTCGGGGCTGCTCGAGCGGGTGCGGGCGTGGCGGGGTGCCACCACTCCATTCAGGCAGCTATTTCATCTGCAGGACGATCTTGCCCCGGGCGTGGCCGGTCTCGCTCATGGCGTAGGCCTCCCGCCAATGGTCGAAGGGGAAGATTTCCTCGATTGGCGCCTTGAACACACCGGCATCCGCCAGTTCGGCGACACGCGCCATCCGCTCGCCGTTCGTCTTGACGAAGGCGTTGACGACCTGCACGTCGTCGCGCGGCGGGGCCGGATCCGGGATGTGCGCCGCGTTGATGTAGATCAGCGTGCCACCCGGCTTGAGGACGTGAAAGGACTTCTGGAAGACGTCCCCGCCGACCGTGTCGAAGACGACGTCGCAATCCGTCACCGCGTCCTCGAACGGGCCGGCTGTATAGTCGATGACCTCCCGCGCGCCCTGGGCCTTGACCCAGTCGGTATTCCGAGCGCTCGCCGTGCCCAGAACGACCGCGCCGACGGAGGCGGCATATTGCACCGACAGCGCGCCGACGCCACCGGCTGCGGCATGGACCAGGACCTTCTGGCCGGCCTTGATCTGAAAGGCCTTTTCGAAGGCCGCAACGGTCGTTGCGCCGGAGACGCCCAAGGCGGCGGCGGCGTTGTGGGACAGCGCGGCCGGCTTCTTGGCTACAAGCGAGGCATCTGTCCGAATGAACTCCGCGTGCGGGCCGTCTTCAAGCGGGTTGCCGACGCCGAAGACCGCGTCGCCCGGCGCAAACCCCTCCACCTCGGCCCCGACCGCGGTGACGATCCCGGAATAGTCCCGGCCCAGAATACGGGGTAGCTTGGCCTCGAAATACTTGCGGACATGTCCCTCCCGCATCTTCCAGTCGATCGGATTGACGCTGGATGCGTGAACCTCGACCACAAGATCGTTCGCGCCTGGCTCCGGGTCCGGCCTGTCGCCGAACTCGAGCTTCTCGGGGCCGCCATAGTCGCGGAAGAAGAGGGCCTTCATGCCGGCATTCCTTGTCCTGTTTCTGCTTTCACTTCGGCCATGTCGTTCCAGACGAGCTGTTCGGCCAGCTTGCCGTCGCGCACGATGAAACGGTCGATAAAGCGGATTCCTTCGAACGGTGTCCCATCGGGCCATTCGCCGTAAAGGGTGCCATAGCAATAGACAATGGTCTCGCCGTCTCCCGGCGCTTCGTCGAACCGGTCGTACCGCTTTGCGACCCACCGATATCGCGGGGCGGCCCAGGCGATCATTTCCTCCAGCTGTACAAAACGGTTGTTGCCGGGAAAGATCATGGCGAAGCCGGGCGACAACAGGTTGCGCGCCTTCGCGATGTCCCGTGCCTCCATGGCCGCGAGGAAATCCCGGACGACCTGGGTCGCCAGTTTCTGTGTCATTCTCCCTCCCGTGGCGATGCGCCGATTGCTTCTCAGAAATGGTATGTCATTATATCATTTAATCGTGCGGCCCGGCTGCGACATCAACATTTTGGCGACTAGCCCGGAAAATGATTGACGACAGTTCGATTTCGACCCCAGGCACAGCGCCGCCGCGAGACGCGAATGGTGCGTCGCATGGCAGGGATAGGCAAGGCCGCGAGACGGCCGGCGGCGATGCGGAAACCGCAAGGCCGGTGAACGGCCGGCTGCCGACACCCCTTTATCACCAGATCTACCTGATCCTCCGGAACCAGCTTGTGGCAGGCGTCTATCCGGCCGGCACGCTCCTGCCCAGCGAGCAGGAGCTGACGCGCGACTATGGTGTCTCCCGCATCACGGCGAAACGGGCACTGAACGAATTGGCGGCAGAGGGCATGGTCACACGGATGCGGGGGAAGGGAACGGTTGCGACCTACCGACCACCCCAGGCACCCATCTCCTCCTCCGTCGAGGGACTGATTGAAAACCTCCATCGTATGGGCCTGCGCACCGAGGCGGCGCTCCTGTCCTTCGACTATGTGCCCGCCGACGACAGCGTGGCGGCATCGCTGGCCGTCGCACCCGGGGCGGAAGTCCAGCGCGCGGTTCGTGTGCGCAGCCTCGAGGGCGAACCCTTCTCGCACCTGACGACCTACGTGCCCGGCGAAATCGGCCGCTCCTTCACAGCGGACGAGATGGCGCGGACGCCGCTCCTGCAATTGCTCGAACGTTACGGGATCGTCGTCTCGCGGGCCCGCCAGACCATCACGGCGACCCTCGCCGATCCGGAGATCGCACCGTTGCTTGGGGTCGAGGTCGGCTCTGCGCTCCTGCGTATCGGCCGCGTCGTCTACGATCAGGAGGGCCGGGCGGTCGAGTATATCACCGGGCTCTATCGCCCCGACCGCTATCAGGTCGACATGGATCTGGAGCGGGTCAGCGAAGCGGATGCACGCCGCTGGTCGCCGGCGGCCTGAAGGGAAATTAGACGCTGCCGATGACCCTCGACGAGAAGATCTGCGCCCGGGCGTCCGGCCGCGAGACGGTCGCGCCGGGAGAGATCCTGACCTGCAAGGTCGATCTTGCGATGATCCACGATTCCGGCGGCCCTCGCCGGGTCAAGCCGATGCTGGAGGAACTGGGTGTCGGCGTCTGGGATCCATCCAGGGTCGTCCTCGTGACCGACCACTATGTTCCCGCCGTGGATGCGGAAAGCGCCGGCATTCTGGCGCTCACCCGGAAATGGGCGCGCGCGAACGCAATCGACAATTTCTATGACATGCAGGGCATCTGCCATGTTGTCCTGCCGGAGCGGGGCCACCTGAAGCCGGGCATGTTCGTCGCTGGCGGCGACAGCCACTCGACGACCGGCGGCGCCTTCGGCGCCTTCATGATCGGGATCGGCGTCTTGTGGTTCAAGCTGTTCAAGACGCATGTGCATCGAACACGGGTCGGCCTTTCGGAGGGGCAGTTCGCCGGAGAAATCGGCCTGACGAC
>CAYGKX010000313.1:3053-4994 GCA_964350225.1 uncultured Rhodospirillaceae bacterium
ACGACCGGCGGCGCCTTCGGCGCCTTCATGATCGGGATCGGTGCCACGGAGATGGCGGGCGTTCTGGCGACCGGCGAGATCTGGGCGCGCGTTCCGCCGACGATCCGCCTGGAGTGGTCCGGCCGGCTCGGGCCCGCGGTCGTCGCGAAGGACATGATGCTTGCCATGTGCGGCGCCCTCGGCATGGGGGTTGGCAATTACAAGGCCCTGGAGTTCCGGGGCGAGGCCGTCATGTCCCTGTCGATGACGGAACGCATGGTGCTGTCGAACATGGCCGCCGAACTGGGCGGCAAGGTCGGCCTGATCGAGCCGGACGAGACAACAGCGGCCTATATCCGGGACGCCGGCGCCGATCCGGGCGACTGGCAGGCCTGGACCAGCGACCCCGATGCGACGGTCGAAGCGCAATACGAGTTCGATGCCGACAGTCTCGCCCCTCAGGTTGCGGCACCCCATTCGCCGGAGAACGCTGCGGACGTGGGCCTCCATGCCGGGGTGGCGATCGACCAGTGCTATATCGGGGCCTGTACCGGCGCGAAGCTCTCCGACCTCCACATGGCAGCGGAGATCCTGCGCGGGCGCACGGTTTCGCCCCGAACGCGCCTCCTCGTGGCGCCGGCCTCCGCCCGTGTGACCCAGGAAGCATCCGCGGACGGCACCCTCGCGGCCATCACCGCCGCCGGCGCGATCATTTTGCCCAGCGGCTGCGGCGCCTGTGCCGGCTATGGCGCGGGCATCCTCGCCGAGGACGAAGTCTGTCTGTCCTCCACCGCGCGCAACTTCAAGGGCCGGATGGGGGCGGCGAGTTCCAAGGTCTATCTCGCCTCGCCCTATACCGTCGCCGCCTCCGCCGTGACCGGCGAGATCACCGACCCCCGCGACCTTCTGATGGAGAAGGCGGCATGAGGGAGAACAGCCATCGGAGGCCCCTTTTCCCAGCGGGAGAGGGCAGGTTAAGGGGGGTGTCATGACCCTGACCGTCAGCGGCAACGCCTGGGTCTTTGGCGACAATATCGACACGGACGTGCTCGCGCCTGGCCTCTACATGAAAGGCTCGATCGACGAGCTCGCGGCCCATTGCCTGGAGGCGGTGGACCCGGAATTCGCCAGGAACGTCCAGCCGGGGGACATCGTCGTCGGCGGCGACAATTTCGGTATGGGGTCGTCGCGGGAGCAGGCTGCAATGGCGCTGAACGCCCTTGAGGTCGGGGCGGTGATTGCGACCAGTTTCGCCCGGATCTTCTACCGCAACGCCCTCAACCTGGCGCTGCCGGTCCTGATCTGCCCGGAGGCGAAATCGATCGCGGCGGGCGACCGGTTGACCCTGGACGCGGCGGCGGGGCGGATCGTGAACGAGACCCAGGGCGGGACGCTTCGGTGCGAGGCGATCCCGCCGCACCTGCTCGCCATGATCCAGGATGGCGGCCTGTTGCCGCATCTTAAGAAAAAGCTCAAGGGGAAGGCCGCATGAACGTCGCGACGAGGCCGGCCGTGCCGGACCTGAAGAGCCAGTTGACCGCGCCCGAGATCGTCGTCGCCCCGGGCATCTACGACGCGCTGACCGCCCATATCGCGGAGCAGGCGGGGTTCGCGACGCTCTACCTGTCAGGCGCGTCGATCGCCTATACCCGCTTCGGCCGGCCCGATATCGGCCTCGTGTCGATGAGCGAGGTGGCCGACACCCTCTCGCTGATCACGGAACGGGTGGCCGTGCCGGTCATCGTCGACGCGGATACGGGCTTCGGCAATGCGCTGAACGTGGTGCGTACGGTCAAGACTTTCGCCCGGGCCGGCGCCCGGGGAATCCAGTTGGAGGACCAGGCGACGCCGAAACGTTGCGGTCATCTCGACGAAAAGAAAGTCGTCCCGGCGGCCGAGATGGTCGGCAAGATCCATGCGGCGCTCGACGCCCGGCCGGATGAGGGGGTCCTGATCATCGCG
>CAYGKX010000313.1:5004-5394 GCA_964350225.1 uncultured Rhodospirillaceae bacterium
GATGCCGGCGCCGACATGATCTTCGTCGACGCTCTCCGGTCGGAGGAGCAGATCGGCCGGGCGATGGAGATTCTCGGTGGTAGCGTGCCGCTCATGGCCAACATGGTCGAGGGCGGCAAGACGCCACTCAAGAGTGCCGCCGAACTGCAGAAGATGGGTTTTCAGCTTGTGATCTTTCCGGGCGGCCTCGTCCGCACCCTGGCCCTCGCGGCGCAGCACTATTTTGCCGCGCTCAAGGCCGACGGCACGACGGCGGCCCGGCGCGACCACATGTTCGACTTCGACGGCCTGAACGACCTGATCGGGACGCCGGAGATGCTCGCCCTCGGCAAGAAGTACGAGGGCGGCGGGTAGAGCGGGGCCCCGTCATCCGGCTCACCCTTCGACAGG
>CAYGKX010000314.1:0-5389 GCA_964350225.1 uncultured Rhodospirillaceae bacterium
CCGTCCTTGAGTTCGACCAGCACCTTGACGATCGCCAGAATGTCGTCGCGCCGCAGCACGCGCATCGTGTCCGGGGCGTCGAGGCCGAGACGCGCGTTCATCTTCACGCGGCCGACGGCCGACAGGTCGTAACGCTCCGGATCGAAGAACATCGAGTTCAACAGGGCCTCTGCCGCCTCGACGGTCGGCGGCTCGCCCGGCCGCATCACCCGGTAGATGTCGAGCAACGCTTCTTCCCGGCTGGTATTCTTGTCCGCGGCCAGCGTGTTGCGGATGTAGGAGCCGACGGTGACATGGTCGATCGCCAGGATGGACAGGTCGTCGACCTGCGCCTCCTCGAGCTTCTCGAGCAGCTCCGGCGTGATCTCCTCCCCCGCCTCGGCGTGGATCGCACCCGTCTTGGCATCGACCAGGTCGACCGCGATGTAGGAGCCGATCAGCTCCTCCGCCGGCGCGATACGGTCCTTGAGACCGGCTTCGACCAGCTGGCGGGCCTTGCGGGCGGTGATCTTGTCGCCCGCCTCGGCAACCACCTCGCCCGACTTCGCGTCGATCATGTCGGCGACCAGCTTCACCCCGCGCATGCGCTCGGCGTCGAAGGGAGTCTTCCAGCCCTGCTTGGTCCGCGTGAACGCGATGCGGTCGTAGAAATGCGCCAGGATCTCTTCCGGCGACAGGCCTTCCGCGTCAAAGGGATCAAGCTGCTCGTTATTCTCCGCGGCGGCGGCCCGGCGTGCCTGTGTCTCGTCGTTGTCGAGCGAGAGCAGGAGCGTCGTCACCGGCAGCTTGCGCCGGCGGTCGATGCGGACATGGACGATGTCCTTCGCGTCGAACTCGAAGTCGAGCCAGGAGCCGCGATAGGGGATGATGCGCGAGGCAAAGAGATACTTGCCCGACGAATGGGTCTTGCCCTTGTCGTGATCGAAGAAGACGCCCGGAGACCGATGCATCTGGGAAACGATAACGCGCTCGGTGCCGTTCACGACGAAGGTGCCGTTGTCGGTCATGAGCGGCATGTCGCCCATGTAGACGTCCTGCTCCTTGATGTCGCGGATCGACTTGGCACCCGTGTCCTCGTCGACGTCCCAGACGACCAGCCGAAGTTTGACCTTCAGCGGGGCGGCGAAGGTCATGCCGCGTTGCTGGCATTCCTCGACGTCGAACTTCGGCTCCTCGAATTCGTAGCTGATGAATTCGAGCATGGCGCGCTCGGAGAAGTCGGTGATCGGGAACACCGACTTGAAGACCTCCTGGAGGCCCCATTCGCCCTTGTCCGACTCCGGCACATCCTTCTGCAGGAAGTGGTCGTAGGACAGCTTCTGAACCTCGATGAGGTTCGGCATCGGCGCGACCTCGGCGATGTGTCCGAAGTCCTTGCGAATGCGATTGCGGCCCGTGAACGACTTGGTCATGAATGCTCCTTCCGACCCCTTACAGGTTCCGACCTACTCGGACGCTGGCGCCCGTATGCGGCGCGACCCCGTCCGGATGCGTGGCGGCGTCCCGCCACGTAACTGAGAAAATCACCAAACGAATTGCAGGCCCGCGTCGCCGCGCGCCCGTTGAGCCGAGACGACCGGACCCCAGGGCCCCGAATCGGCAACAGCAGACGGGCCGCCGGGAAACCTCCCGGCGGCCGCGTCCGCCAAACCCCGCAGGGCGGGTTCGGCCACGCTACTTGAGCTCGACCGTCGCACCAGCCTCCTCGAGCTTCTTCTTGAGCTCTTCGGCTTCATCCTTGTTGACGCCTTCCTTGACCGGCTTCGGCGCGCCTTCGACAAGATCCTTCGCCTCTTTCAGACCCAGACCCGTGATGGTCCGGACTTCCTTGATGACGTTGATCTTCTTGTCGCCGGCCGCCGCGAGAATGACGTCGAATTCGTCCTTCTCCTCGGCCGCAGCGGCATCGCCGCCGCCACCGGCCGGCGCAGCACCCGCAACGGCGACCGGCGCCGCGGCGGAAACGCCCCACTTCTCTTCCAACAGCTTGGAGAGCTCTGCCGCCTCGAGGACGGTCAGGTTGGAAAGCTCTTCAACGAGTTTCTCGAGATCTGCCATTTTACTTTCTCCTGGAACTGAACTTCCGGCGGAACCCGACCGCTTCGGCCGGGCACACGACCCGGTGGCTTACGCCGCCTCTTCCTTGGCACCATACGCACCGAACACGCGGGCGAGCTGACCGGCGGGCGCCTGAACCACGCCGGCGACACGGGTCGCAGGCGTCTGGATCATACCCACCAGCTTTGCACGCAGTTCGTCCAAGGACGGCAGTTTCGCGAGGTCCATGACGCCGTCCTTCTCGAGCAGCTTGCCCTGAAGGCAGCCGGCGAGAATGGTCAGCTTTTCATTGCTCTTCGCAAAATCCGCCGCGACCTTCGCCGCCGCGACCGGGTCGGTCGAATAGGCGATGGCCGTGGGTCCCTTGAACAGGTCCGCAAGTTCGCTGAACGAAGTGCCTTCGATGGCGAGACGGGCGAGCCGATTCTTCGTGACTTTGAAACGGGCGCCGGCATCGCGCATCTTCGCGCGAAGATCCGTGACCTCTGCCACGGACAGACCCGACTGGTGGGCGACGACCACCAATTCGGCTTCGCTGAAGATGCCACGCATCTCGGCGACCTGTTTCTCTTTCTGAGATCGGTCCACGTTGCGTCTCCCGACGTGACGGCGTCCTCCGGAGAGATACGCCGCCGGTTGCACTTGCCCGTCCGGCCCGGCGCCCGCGAGGAGCGGCGGCCCGTCCGAACTTCGGCCTGTCCCAGAAGTTCGGGTTCCGTTGGCGCCAAAGACCGGCGCCCGCAAAACCGTCGCCTCCGTCTATGCAGGTCTGACCCGGGGGCCGTTTAAGCCAGGGGTCGCCGAAGCGGCCCATGGCACCTGCAGTCTCGGACAGGGTGGAAGGGGTCGACAGGCCGTCGGCGGCCCGCCTAGCCTTCCGGCGTGGGGTCCGGCCCCGAAGGCCCGCACCCCAACTCTCGTACCGGTCGCGACGCCCTGCGGGCGGCGGCCGGAAAAATCCTTACTCGGCCGCCTCGGCCTGATCGGCGCCCGCCACCAGATCGGCGATGTCGAGCTGCAGGCCGGGCCCCATGGTCGAGCTTATGGACACCTTCTTGAGATAGGCGCCCTTTGCCCCGGAGGGCTTGGCGTGATTGATCGCCGAAACGAAGGCGCGGACATTCTCGGCCAGCGCGCTCTCGGAGAAGCTCGCCTTGCCGACACCGGCATGAACGATGCCCGCCTTTTCGGCCCGGAACTGCACCTGACCGCCCTTGGCGTCCTGAACCGCCTTGGCAACGTCGGTCGTGACCGTGCCGAGCTTGGGGTTCGGCATCAGGCCCTTCGGACCCAGGACCTTACCCAGCCGCCCCACGACAGCCATCATGTCCGGCGTCGCAATGACCCGGTCGAAATCGATCTGCCCGGCCTCGACCTTCTCGGCCAGGTCCGCCTCGCCGACGAGATCGGCGCCCGCGTCCTGGGCCTCCTTGGCCTTGTCGCCCTTGGCGAAAACGGCGACGCGCATCGACTTGCCCGTGCCGTTCGGCAGCGAGATCGCGCCGCGCACCGTCTGGTCCGCGTGACGCGGATCGACGCCGAGGTTCAGCGACAGTTCGATCGTCTCGTCGAACTTGGCGGTCGCATTCTCCTTCACGATCTTGATCGCGTCGTCGAGTGTGTAGCTCGCGGTACGATCGATCTTCTCGAAGGCCGTGCGGAAACGTTTGCCCTTGTTCGCCATGACTAGCCCACCACCTCGATGCCCATCGATCGCGCGGAGCCGGCCAGGATATTGACCGCTGCGTCGACGTCGTTGGCGTTGAGATCCTTCATCTTCTGCTCGGCGATCTCTTCCAACTGCTTGCGCGTGACCTTGCCGACCGAGCCCTTGCCGGGGGTCGACGACCCCTTGCCGAGCTTGGCCGCCTTCTTCAGGAAGTAGCTCGCCGGCGGTGCCTTGGTCTCGAAGCTGAAGCTCCGATCCTGGTAGACCGTGATGATCACCGGGATCGGCATGCCGGGCTCCAGCGACTGGGTCGCGGCATTGAACGCCTTGGTGAACTCCACGATGTTGACGCCGCGCTGACCCAGTGCGGGCCCGACCGGCGGCGAGGGGTTCGCCTGCCCCGCCGGGATCTGCAGCTTGAGATATCCCGTAATCTTTTTTGCCATCGTCTCCTCAGCACATGGTTACGGCCGGTCGGGCAATGCCCTCGGGCCGCTGAGTGCGCGGTACGGCGTTGGCGTGCCTCCCGCGCGGGATACAATCGAGAACAGCGCGCCCCCTGCGGCGGCGGGCTGTCCGGTCCCTCAGGTCTTCTCGACCTGGGTATATTCCAGTTCGACCGGCGTTGCCCGGCCGAAGATCGACACCGAAACCTTGAGCCGGCTGCGCTCCTCGTCGACCTCCTCGACATAGCCCGAGAAGCTCTCGAAGGGGCCGTCGGAGACACGCACCTGCTCGCCGATCTCAAAGGTGATCGACGGCTTCGGCCGCTCGATGCCCTCCTGGACTTGATGCAGGATGTGCATCGCCTCGGCCTCGGTGATCGGCGTCGGCTTGCCCTGCGGGCCCAGGAAACCCGTCACCTTGGCGGTGTTCTGGACCAGGTGCCAGGTCTGGTCGTTCAGCTCCATCTTCACCAGCACGTAGCCGGGGAAGAACTTCCGCTCCGCGTTCACTTTCGTGCCACGGCGGACCTCGACGACCTCTTCCGTCGGAACGAGGACCTCGGTGATCTGGTCGTCAAGCCCCTTGGCCGTCGCCTGTTCGCGGATCGACTGCGCGACCTTCTTCTCGAAGCCCGAATAGGCGTGAACGACATACCAGCGTTCGGCCACGACTACCTCCCAAGCCCGAGGATGTACTGCACGGCCGAGCCGAGCACCCAGTCGACGAGCATGAAGAAGAGCGCGACGAGGGTGACCATCACGAAGACCATGATGGTGGCCTGGGTCACCTCGGCGCGGGTCGGCCAGGTCACCTTGGCGGTTTCCTGGCGCACCTCGCGGATGAACTTTGCGATGTTCACCTGATACTCTCCGTTCCGGCCCGGCGGCCGCCCTGCTCGGGCGGCGCCTGTCGGGCCTCTTGATTCGCCGGACTGCCGGCCCGGCCGGCCGATCGGGGCCACGGGCCGTCCCCGTGGGCCGGGACCCTGTCGGGGAGATGGCAGGAGTGGAGGGACTCGAACCCCCAGCCTCCGGTTTTGGAGACCGGCGCTCTAACCAAATTGAGCTACACTCCTTCAGCCCTCCGCCGGCACGGACTGTCCGCGCCGGCGTCGGTCGACTTTCAGTTTCCGCCTACTTGACGATCTGTGTAACGACGCCGGCGCCGACGGTGCGTCCGCCTTCGCGGATGGCGAAGCGGAGGCGCTCCTCCATC
>CAYGKX010000315.1:0-5382 GCA_964350225.1 uncultured Rhodospirillaceae bacterium
GGGCCCAGGCGCTCGTGCGGGCCTCGATCGCGATCGAGGAGCTTGAATTCTCCTATGAACTGAAGAAAGTCGATCTGGAGGGGGGCGAACAGCGTTCGCCTGAATTCCTTGCCCTCAATCCCTTCGGCCAGATTCCCGTCCTGGTCGACGACGACGGGTCGGACGGGGCGCCGCTGGTCGTCAACCAGTCGGGCGCGATCATGAGCTATCTCGCCGAAAAGGCCGGCAAGATGCTGCCGACGACGGCGGCGGAACGCTTCCGCTTTCGGCCCGTCTACCTGTCCATTCTGACGGATGCCAGCCTGACCCTGGGGACGATCTTTACGATCATGCGCGCTTCGGAGCCGCATCAGCCGTCGATCGACATGTTCTCCGCGCGCATGGCGGCGATCATGCAGGTCTATGACGGGTGGCTGGCGGAACGGCCCTTCATCGCCGGGGAGGCGTTCACCGTCGCGGATATCGGCCTGTTCGGCGTGGTCTATCGCATGCGCCAGGTCGTGCCGGCGATCCTCGACGGTTTGGGCAACGTCGCGCGCTGGACGGACGAGATCGAGGCGCGGCCCGGTGTGCAACGCGGGATCGCGTCCCTCGCCTGAGCCAGTCGGTCGTGCCCAATGAAAGAGGGCGGTGCCGGCTTTCGCCGGGCACCGCCCTGTGGCAGCCCCTGTCGGGGGAGCGTGAGACAAGGGTTGGGGCTGCAACTTCGACATGAACCCGGTCAGTTAAGCCGGATGCGCGCGACGGGGCGTCCGGTGTAGGGGTTCAGGATAAAGCGATAGCTGAACAGGAGCCGCGTCGCGACGGCCTCGTAATGGCCGGGAAATTGCCCGTAGCGGCCGCGGTAGCGCGGGCCGTGCGGGATGTAGCGCACGTGCCGGACGAAATGGTAACCGCGGGCGCGAAGACGCAATTGCACGGTGAAGGGCGAGACGACGCCGGCGGGCCGGTAGCCGTAGCGGCGTGCCGGCCGGTAATAGCCCCGGCGGGGGGGAGGTCCATAATATCCGCGCCGCGGTGGGGGGCCGTAATACCCGCGCCGGGGCGGCGGCCCCCAGCCCTGGGCGAGCTGAACTCCGGCATCCCGCACGGCGGGCGGCGCCGGAGCGGTAGGCATATCGGCGATGGCGGGCGCGACGCCGCCCGCGATCAGCGTCGCGACGGCGACAGAGACAGCGGCGGCGGGAAGGGAAATCACCCCTCGGAACATTGTCCTCGATCTCCTGAAACGTCTTCTGAAGCCGGACCATGGCACTGGCACGCTGAACCAAATCTGACGCTGCCGTTCATCTGGCGTTCAGGTTCAGGGAGGCGGCGAATTCGGTCTCTGAAACAGGACGGGCGACGGCCGCTTGTGCGACCGCCGCCCGGTGGCAGCCCCTGTCGGGGGAGCGTGAGACAAGGGTTGGGGCTGCAACCTCGTTTGGCCGATTACCAGATACGAACGCGACGGTACGGACGGCCGTTATAGGCGTTGACGTAAATCCGGAACTTCCGGCCGAACTTGTAGGCATGGGCGATGTAGAAGGCCCGGACCCGCGGACGATAGCGGTAGCCGTTCACATAGCCGGGCCGCGTATAGCGGCGGATAAGGCGGATATTGTGGATCCGATAGTAGCCACGGCGGCGCAGCTGGATGCGCACGTAGCGGCGCGGGACGAACCGGTAGCGGCCGTAGCCGTATCCGGCGGCAAGCTGAACGCCGGCGGCGTTCGGGGCGGTGACAGTGAGCTTCTCGGCAGCGGTGGCGGAACCGGTCGTGCCGGCGGCGGCGGTACCGATGGCGAGGACGGCGGCGAGTGCGAGCGTGGTACGTTTCATCTGTCTGTCCAATCCGATTTCACTTCGATGATCCGGTTCGGGTGAGCGCTCGGCCCCTTGCCCCGGGCCCGGATCGGTATGGCCCCTCAAATCGTGGGACGGAGAATGACACCGCCGCGCTGAACCGACCCTGAGCGACCCATTCATTTTCGGTTCAGCTTTCCGGAACCGGAAAAGCAGACATTCGGGGCTTCCCATAAACAGGCAGGGCGTCATATTGGAGAGGCGTCAGGTTGCCTCTTCACATCGAATTGCCACGACCCGGAAACCGTTTCGGGGCAGACTGCGTATCAGCTGACACACGCGACACACACGGAGATCGGAATGCGAAAGCTTGTCTTATTGGGAACCGCCGCCGCCCTGTTGTTCGGCGCCGGCACGGCCGCGGCCATGGGCACGAAGTCGAACAAGCCGAGTGAGTCGAGCTATTCGTCGGCCGAGAAAGCGGTGAAGGCGAAGCAGTATCGCAAGGCCATCGCGACCCTGGAAAAGCTCGTCGCGGAGAATCCCAGGAACGCGGATGCCTATAACTATCTGGGTTACAGCCATCGGGAGCTGGGCGAATACGACAAGGCGCGGGCCTATTACGCCAAGGCGCTGGCGATCTATCCGAACCATCGGGGCGCCAACGAATATCTTGGGCAGCTCTATCTCAAGACCGGCGACGCAAAAGGCGCCAAGGCGCAGCTGGCGAAGCTGCAGAAGATCTGCGGCGCGGGCTGCGAGGAGTATGAGAGCCTGAAGGCCGCTATCGCGAAGAGCGGCAGCTGACGCGACGGTTCTAGCTTTCTTCCGGATTTGTATCGGACGGCGCGGGGGCTTTGCTCTCGCGCCGTTCCTGCATACCGTTTCCCTTCAACGTCTCCGGCAGGTCGATGCCGCGGGCAATCACACGGACTTCCAGCGGCTCGTTACGACCGCGGATTTCAACGGTTTCGGTTGGGAAGGCCCCGAGATCGACATGGGCCGTCGTCTCGACCCGATGTGACAGGACAACTTGGGCGCCGAACTCCTTTGTCATCGCCTCTAGGCGGCTGGCCGTGTTCACCGCATCGCCGATGGCGGTCAGGCTGGTCGCGCGTTCATAGCCCATTTCGCCGATGATGGCAGGACCGACATGGATGCCGACACCGATCCGCAGGGGTTGGTCGAGGTCGTGGACGAGGCTTGTGTTGAGAGCCTGTAGCTGAAGCGCCATGTTCCGCGCCGCGGCGATGGCCTGGCGGCAGGCCGTTTCCGGATCCGTATCGACGCCGAACAGCGCCATGACCCCGTCGCCGATGAACTTGTCGAGATGTCCGCCGGCCATCTTGACCGCCTCGCCCATCGCCGCGAAATATCGGTTCAGGACGAAGACGACGTCGTACGGCAGCTTCGTTTCCGAGAATTTCGTGAAGGCCCGAAGGTCGGCGAAGAGGATTGCGATCGTTTTCTCCCGTCCCTGCAGGTGCGCCGGCCGGCGGTAGCCGTCCCGCGGGGTTGCATGGGGCGGCAGTAGGGGCGTTACCTCCAGGGGCGCCGTTGGCTCAATCTGGCAGGCCAGGCGGACATTTGGCGGCGCGCCGATTCGCTCGAGGACCCGGTGTTCGTCGGTGGTCGGTTCGGCCAGCAGGTCGGCGCCCTGGCCGACCCGGACACGGCAGGTCGAGCAGCGCCCGCGGCCGCCGCAGACCGAGGCATGCGGAATGCCCGCCGTCCGGCTTGCCTCCAGCACCGAAATCCCGGGCAGAACGTCGACCAATCGACCGCCGGGATAGGTCAGCCGGACGACGCCGCGCAGCCGCAGCAAGCGGGAACGTAGGAAGCGGGCGACCAGGACGAGGACGATGAGTCCGCCGAAGGTGAACTGATAGGTCGACTTGACGAAAAGGATGCCCTGGACGTCCTCAATTGCCGGCAGGTTCATGGCCGCGACGATCTTCTCGTACAGCTCCCGGTTCTCGGCGATATGGCGTATTTCCTGCCCGCCCTGATGGATGCCGGCGAGGGCGAGCAGCGGAACGAGGAGAGCGAGACCCTGAAGCCACGGCGCCCAGGCGCGGTGCCAGGGCTTCAATCGGATCCAGTAATGGATGCCGATGACGCCATGAAGCCAGGCGATCAGCATGACAGAGATCTGCAGGACCGCCGAGGTCGGGTCCCAGAGATAGAAGACCGAGAGGATATATTCGTAGTTGTCCCGGGTGCCGAAGACCTCGTGCAGGACCCGCGTTCCGACGACATGCTCGACCAGCTGAAACGGTATGAGGAGACCGAGGATCAGCTGCGCGGCCTCCCACGGATGCATCCGGAGGCTGCGGCGTCGGTAAAGTGCCCAGAGGGCGAGGGCGATGTGGATGCCGATGGAGCCCAGAAGAACCGCCGTCATCGGCCAGTTTCGCCAAATGACCAGGAAGACCTCCCGTCCGTCATCCATGGCCTGGAGCGAGAGAATGCCGAGTGCGTGATTGAGAAGATGGGTGGTGACGAAGGCGAACAGGACCAAGCCCGTCCACAGGCGCAGCTTCTTGGTCATGTCGCGGTCGCTTTGTCCCCCAGTTCCGGCGTCAGCCTAGCGCAGCGGGGGCGCGCTGTCAGTTCACCCTCCCGTCACGCCCCCGCGAGGCCTGTCGCGATAACGGGCGACCGCGTCCGGCGTATCGAGGTCGGTGAGGATCGCGGCGTCGCCGATCTCCACCTCGGCCACCGCATCGGCATTCTCCCCGATCAGGTGCCGCGCGCCGACGTCTCCCGTAAGGGCCGCCATATCGGCGAAGTGTCGTCGGCCCCAAAGAACCGGGTTGCCGCGCTTGCCGTGATGGACCGGCAGCACGATATCCTTGCCGCCGTCGGGGTCGAAGGCCTCGACGAGGCGGGCGATCATTGCGGCATCGACCCCCGGCATGTCGCCGAGCGCGACGAGCGCGGCCTCGGCCGTATCCGGCAGGGCCGCGACGCCGGCCCTGAGGGATGTCGAGAGCCCGTCTGCAAAGTCGGGGTTGTGGACGAAGGCGACCTTCTCGTCGGCCAGCACGCGGCGTACGCGTTCGGCCTCATGACCGGTGACCACCACGAGATCGGCACTCGGCCCGAGGCTCTCCCGCACCGCGCGCACCGCATGGCGGATCATTGGCACGCCGTCGATCTCGATCAGCAGTTTGTTCTCGGGGCCCATCCGGCGCGACTGCCCTGCGGCGAGGATAACAGCCGCGATCTTTCGCGGCGTTGCATCCGATGGGGCGTCCTCCGGGATCTGCCGGGTCGCCGTTGCCCGGGGAAGGGGGCGGCCGGGCACTTCCTTGAGCAGTCCGCCGACGCCCATTGCGGCAATTTCCGCTCCCGTGATCCCGAGCCCGGCCGCAATCCGTTGGAGCACCCAATCGAAGCCGTGGGCGCGCGGCGAACGGGCGGAGCCCGGCAGTCCCAGCACCCATGTCTCCCCAATACGGCCAATCAGGGTCAGGTTGCCGGGATCGACCGGCATGCCGAAATGGATCACCCGGCCGCCGGCCTGCACCAGACCCGCGGGCACCACGTCGGCGAGGTCGCCGGTCGCCGATGCACCGAAGATGACGACGAGGT
>CAYGKX010000316.1:0-5373 GCA_964350225.1 uncultured Rhodospirillaceae bacterium
GATCAAACGCCGCCACAATTTCCACCAAAGCTGTGGATAAGCATGTGGAAACGCAGTGTCCGGCGAGGCGAAGGTCTCGAAATACCGCGAAATTCGACCATTTGCCTAAATTTTAGGCAGATTTTGTAACGCATTGATATTGAACAATAATCCTCGCGTCAAGTTGTAACATTTGCGACATCTTTCCGATTGCGTCAATTGTCGCCCTTCTTGGGGATGTCCAGGTGTCCGATGTGCACAAATCGTCGCGCTGGTCGGCCGCGCTCCGGTCCCCGGCCCCTCGGATCAGGACCCCGCCGGCGGCGAATTCACCCGCTCGATCTCGACGCCGACGCTTTCCGTGTCGGTCCACACATCCAGTTTCTCGATCCGGACACGGGCGCTTGTGACCCGCGGGTCGCGCAGGCAGGCTTCGGCAATACGTTCGGCCAGCGTTTCGACCAGGTTCGTGTGCGGACCGCCGACGATTACACGGACCTCTTCCGTAATCGTCTCATAGCAGACGACGTCGGCCAGCCGGTCATGGGCCGGCGGTTCGTCGACGACCATGAGGTCCAGGTTGATACGGATCCGTTGCGGATGGTCCTGTTCGTGCCGATGCACGCCGATGCTGGCGGGGAGGACGAGGTCGCGCACGAAAACGCGGCGCGGGCCTGCGGCTCTCGCGGCCGGAGAAAGGGCGGTTCTGGGGTCGATCCGGTTCATCGGGCGCCTCCTGGGGCCGCGTACATCATACGCGCAATTCGATAGCGGAAAATTTTCATATCTCTCGAGCCTCTCAGTCGAGCGCCGCCGCGCCGCCCTGGGCTTGCGCCCATCCCAGATGCTGGCCACCGTCGAGGGCGAGCATTTGCCCGGTAACCGACGGGGCGCCGACCAGATAGAGAGCCGCCTCGGCGACCTCCCTAGGATCCGTCGCCCGGCCCAGCGGGACGCTTTGCGCCTGACGGTCGAACTGTTCCTGCGACTGGCGGGGGTTGGGCAGGGTCGGACCGGGGCCAATGGCGTTCACCCGGATGCGCGGCGCGAGCGCCAGCGCGAGGGTGCGCGTCAGGGTCCAGAGGCCCGACTTGCTCAGGGTATAGGTGACGAAATGCGGTGTCAGGTTCCAGACACGCTGGTCGAGGATATTGAGGGCAACCCCCTCGGCATCCTCCGGCAAGGCCGCGGCAAAGCGCTGGATCAGGACGAAGGGGGCCCGGAGGTTCGTTTCCATGTGCCGGTCCCAGTCGTCCCGCGTCGCGCTGTCGACGCTGTCGTATTCGAACTGCGAGGCATTGTTGACGACGACGCCGAGCGGTCCGCCGAGCGCATCGCTGGCGGCGTCCACCAGCGCGTCGACCTCCGTTTCCCGCGCGAGGTCCGCGGGAAGGGCTGCGGCGTGACCGCCTGTCGCTACGATGCTGGCCACCAGATCGTCGGCTGCGTCTGCCGAACTGCGGTAGTGCACGCCGACCGACCAGCCGTCCGCCGCGAAGGCCAGGGCGATCTCGCGACCGATCCGCTGCGCGGCGCCCGTCACAAGGACGCGGCGGGGCACCCTGGGGGACGCGGTCCGGCTCACGGTGTCGCCCCCAGGACGGACAGGCCCGTGAACTGCGCCGTCGTGTAGGCCGCGTAGAGCAGGAGGAAAACGCCGGCGATGAGCCGGCCGATCTTCGCGGCCAGCAGCGAGACGGCGAGAAAGCCGATGGTCACGGCCAGCATAACCCAAAGGTCGAAATGCAGGATCTGTTCGGGTACCCGGATCGGGTGCACCACGGCCACGGTGCCCATGATCGCCAGCAGGTTGAAGGTACAGCTGCCGATGGCATTGCCAAGGGCGACGTCCGTGTGCCGGTTCTTGGCCGCGATGACCGACGCTGCGAGTTCCGGCAGGGACGTGCCGACGGCCACCAGGGTAATGCCGATTGTGGTATCGGACAGACCGGCGCTGCGCGCGACGACGACGGCGCCGTTCACCAGGATCTCGGATCCGAAGATGATGCCGGCGAACCCCAGAACGAGCTTCACCGACGTCAGCCAAAGCGCCTCGCTCGCGCTGGCAAGTTCCGCGACCTCGGCCTCGATCTCCGCCGCCGCCTTCTGGTCGCGCCGGTCGACGATGTAGGAGCCGACCAGGTAGACGATCAAAAGGACGAGCATCACCGCGCCGTGCCACCGCGCGAAGATGCCATGGTTGCACAGAAGCACGAAGACGATCGTTGCCCCCAGCAGGACCGAGCCGTCCCGATAGATCGACTGCTTGTGCCGGCGCAACGGGAATATCAGGCCGGCGGCGCCGAGGACCAGCAGCAGGTTCGCGATGTTGCTGCCGACGACATTGCCGACCGCGATGCCGGGGGCGTCCTGAAAGGCCGCGACGAGGCTGACCACAAGTTCCGGTGCCGAGGTTCCCGCGGCAACGATCGACATGCCGATGATCAACGGCGAGACGCCAAATTTTCGGGCCAGCGCCACCGCCGCCCGAACCAGCAGTTCGCCGCCGAAGAATAGAAGGAGCAGGCCGCCCACGACCTGCGCGAAGATGAGCATGTCGGTCCCGAACTCGTTGCACCCGGTCCCGGCGGGGCGCGCCGGTCGCGAGATGTAGCATGGCGCCGCGTGCGCTGGCAAAGCGCGCACGGGCGGCCCGGACGAGCGCCGAATTCGTTCGTCGCCGCCACCCCGGACGTGTGATAACAAGGCACACTAGATTGGTGCCGACCGGCCCGTTTGCCAGCCCCCTCGGAAATTGCGCAGGGGACCGGCCGGGATTTCGCGAGGAGACGGCTGGTTCGCGTCGGCCGATTGCCCGACCGGCCGCCGACCCGTTCGTCAGACAGCCTTCCATCCGCCGCTCTGCTTATGCACGAACTGCATTTTCTGCGAGACGTCCTCATCCTCCTCGCGGCCTCGGTCGCGATGGTGTTCGTCTTCAAGCGGCTGAAGACGAGCCCGGTTCTCGGCTATCTCGTCGCGGGCGTCATTATCGGGCCTTTCGGCCTGGAATTCATCGGCGAGACCGACGGCCTCCAGGGGCTGGCGGAATTGGGCATCGTCTTCCTGCTGTTTTCCATCGGGCTCGAGCTGTCCTTCCGGCGTCTGGCGACCCTCCGGCGGGAGGTCTTCGGGCTGGGCACCGCCCAGGTCCTGCTGACCGGCGGCATCATTGGCGGGATCGTCTGGGCGCTCGGCGTGCCGCTCGCCGCTGCCATCGTCATTGGCGCCGGAATGGCCTTGTCCTCGACCGCGATCGTCCTTCAGCTTCTGGCGGAGCGCGGGGAACTGTCGACGCGTATGGGACGGTCGGCCTTCTCCATCCTGCTGCTCCAGGACCTCGCGATCGTCCCGCTGCTCGCCATGATCCCGCTTCTCGACAAGGGGGCCGCGTCGACCAACTGGTCCGAAGCCGGTATCGATATCCTCAAGGCGGCGGGCGCGGTCGCGGCCATCGTCGTGATCGGCCGTTACCTCATACGGCCGCTCTTTCGCGCTGTCGCCTCGCTCAAGACCCACGAGGCCTTTATCGGGCTCACACTGCTTGCGATTCTGGGGGCAGGGGTCGCGACGGAGGCGGTCGGCCTGTCGCTCACCATGGGCGCGTTCCTCGCGGGGCTGATGATGGCGGAGACCGAGTTCCGCCATCAGATAGAGGTCGACATCCGCCCGTTCCAGGGTCTCCTGATGGGCCTCTTCTTCATTACCATCGGGATGACGATCGACATCAAGTTCGCCCTCGGGCACTGGTGGCAGGTCCTTGCCCTCGTCCTCCTCCTGATCGTCCTGAAGGCGACCGTAATCGCCGTTCTGGCGCGGCTGATCACGGGTCTGCCGCTGGCGCTCGCGGTGCACACCGGGCTCGTGCTTGCCCAGGGCGGCGAGTTCGCGCTGGTTCTGATCTCGGTCGCGGCCGATGACGCGATCATCGCCGGCACGGCGTCCCAGGTCGTTGTGACCGTCGTCAGCCTGTCCATGTTCGCGACGCCGTTCCTCGCGGTTCTCGGCCGCTATCTGGCCCGGCGCCTGGAGCGGACGTCGGCGGTTGGCCTTGCGGCGATCGAGGCGGAGAATATCGACCTCAAGGATCATGTCATCATCGCCGGCTACGGCCGTTTCGGCGAGGTGATCGGGCGGCTGCTGGATCGCAACAAGATCCCCTTCGTCGCCTTCGACAACAATCCGGCGACGGTGGCCGCCGCGCGGGAACGCGGCCTGCCAGTCTATTTTGGCGACGCGGCGCAGTATGACCTGTTATGGGGGCTGGGCATCGACCGCGCCCAGGCGATCGTCTTTACCGTCCGGGAGGATACGCGCAAGGTGGTCGAGGTCGTTGCCCGCATCCACGACCGGCTGCCCGAGGTGGCCATCCTCGCCCGGGCGCGGGACTACCAGCATGCCAAGGATCTGGAGAGGGCCGGCGCGGAAAGTGCGGTTCCGGATACCTTCGCTTCCAGCCTGCATCTGGCGCAGAGCCTGATGGGCCGGTTCGGCTTGCCGAGCGACGATCTGCCCCGGTTGCTGCAGGAGTATAACGAGGCGGCCTGACGGCGCCTCGGCCCGATCCTGAGTTCGCCCCGGTCAGTTCCCGTCGGCGGTGTCGTCCGTCGCGGGAACGAGGTCGAGCGAGGCCGAATTCATGCAATAGCGCTGCCCCGTCGGTGCCGGGCCATCGGGGAAGACATGGCCCAGATGGGCGTTGCAGCGGCTGCACAGAACCTCGACCCGTCGCATGAACAGGCTGCGGTCTTCCTTCAAGGTGACGGCGTTCTCCGACACGGGCGCCCAAAAGGACGGCCAGCCGGTGCCGCTGTCAAACTTGGTATCGGACCTGAAGAGCGGCTGGTCGCAGCAGACGCAGTTATATGTGCCGGCCGTCTTCGTGTCCCAATAGATGCCGGTGAAGGCACGTTCGGTCCCGTGCTCCCGGGTCACGTGATACTGGAGGGGCGTAAGCTGCTCGCGCCACTCGGCATCGCTCTTGCTCACAGGATCCGCCGGGACGGCCGGGCCGGTCTTTGTATCGTCCGTCGTGTCGCTCATGGTTCGGATATAGAAAGCGCCCGGCTGGCTGACAAGAACCGGTTGGGCAGATGCGGCAGCACCAATGCGGCATACCAAGTGCGGCAGGACAAATGCAGCAGGGCCAATACCGCTGGGCGGAACCGGCCGGTCAGGCACAAACCGGCCGGAATTCGGTGTGCCAGACACCTCGCGCCGTGCAGCATGCACGGCGTCATCTCCTTGCCGAATTCGGTCGCCCCGACCGCCTCGCGCCCCGGTCGTGCCGGGACGGAAACGGGATCAGTCCAGCGGCGTCAAACCGGCGGCTTTCTGGCCCTTGCGGTCGTCCTCGACCTCGTAGGAAAGGCGTTGCCCCTCCGGCAGGGTCGT
>CAYGKX010000317.1:0-302 GCA_964350225.1 uncultured Rhodospirillaceae bacterium
CATGCGCCAGGCCCTCGAGTGTGCTCACAAGGGGTGGGGCGAAAGCATCATCATCGGCGTCGCGGGCGCGGGTCAGGAGATCGCGACCCGGCCGTTCCAGCTCGTCACCGGCCGCGTCTGGAAGGGCACGGCCTTCGGCGGCGTCAAGGGCCGCACGCAGGTGCCGCAGATCGTCGACTGGTACATGGACGGCAAGATCAACATCGACGACCTGATCACCCACACCATGCCGCTCGAAGAGATCAACACCGCCTTCGACCTGATGCACGAGGGCAAGTCGATCCGCTCGGTGGTCGTCTACT
>CAYGKX010000317.1:312-1797 GCA_964350225.1 uncultured Rhodospirillaceae bacterium
GTGAGCGACACCCAGGCGGCGCTGCGCACGCCCCTTGGCTGGCTGCCTTTTGCCGCGCTCGTCGTGGGTGCGGCCTGCTGGGGCGGGACGTGGGTCGCGGCGCGGGGCGTGCACGAGGACGTGCCGCCCGCGACCCTGGCCTTCCTGCGCTGGGCCTTCGCGTCCCTGTTCCTGCTGCCGGTCTTCGGTCTCGCGCTGTGGCGGGAGCGGCGGCAGGTCAGGGCGGAGTTCTGGCATCTCTGCGTCTTCGCCATTCTGGGCGTCGCGGCCTTCACGGTCGTCATCTTCTACGGCCTGCAATACACGACGGCGATCAACGGCGCGCTGATCAACGCCGCGACGCCGATCTACGTCATCCTCTTCGGGCTGATCGGGGTCGGCCAGCGCAGCGGTTGGCGCAACATCGCGGGCGCTGCGGTCGCCTTCGTCGGGCTGGTGGTCATCGTCACACGGGGCTCGCCGCATCAACTGATCGAGATGCGCTTCAATCCGGGCGACCTCCTGATCCTCTCCGCGCTGTTGATGTGGGCGCTCTACAACATCCTGCTGCGGGAGTGGCCGACCAAGCTGCCGCCCTATGTCTTCCTGACCGCCGTCGGGCTGATCGGCATGGTCATGATGCTGCCCGCGGCCATCATCGAACTGGCCCTGGGTGCGGAAATCCACGTCACGACGACGGCGGCCATCGGCGTTCTCTACCTCGGAACGTTCGCGTCGGTCGGCGGGTACGGGTTCTGGAACTATGGGGTGCGCAAGGTGGGGGCGGCGCCGGCGACCCTGTTTCAGTATCTCATTCCGGTGTTTGC
Source organism: uncultured Rhodospirillaceae bacterium (assembly GCA_964350225.1). Lineage (GTDB taxonomy): Bacteria > Pseudomonadota > Alphaproteobacteria > Bin65 > Bin65 > CAYGKX01. The sequence continues at coordinate 1,119 of CAYGKX010000317.1, forward strand.
CGCCGTCTTCGCCATCCTTTTGCTGGACGAATCGCTCTATCTGTACCATGTCCTCGGCGGCGGGCTGATCGTGGCGGGGATCGCGGTCGCCAACGTCCGGACGCGCCGGCGTGCCGCCTCCATCTCCTGACAAGTGTCACCTGGCTAACGAGGGAAATCGAAAATGGGTCTGGAAGTCGTCAGTGCGAGCAAGTGTTTCGGCGGGACGCAGTATGTCTACGCGCATCCGTCGAAGGCGACGAACTGCACCATGCGCTTCTCGGCCTATGTCCCGCCGCAGGCGGAGACGGCGAAACTGCCCGTCCTGTTCTACCTCTCGGGCCTGACCTGCACGGAAGACAACTTCACCGTGAAGGCGGCGGCCCAGCGGCATGCGGCGGAGCATGGCCTGATCGTTGTGGCGCCGGACACGAGCCCGCGCGGCCCGGACCTCGACGGCAACGAGGTCGCCGACGAAGAGGGCTGGGACATCGGCTCCGGTGCCGGCTTCTACGTCAACGCGACCGAGGCGCCCTGGTCCAAACATTACCGGATGTATGACTATATCGTCGACGAACTGCGCCAGGTCGTGGCCGACGAGCTGCCGGTCGATCCCTACCGCCAGTCGATCTTCGGCCATTCGATGGGCGGGCACGGCGCGCTGACGATCGCGCTGAAGAACCCGGAGATGTTCCGTTCT
>CAYGKX010000317.1:1807-5370 GCA_964350225.1 uncultured Rhodospirillaceae bacterium
CCATCTCTCGCGGTCCTGGCGCCGCTCTGCAATCCGGTTGGGCCCGACATCGGCAAGAAGATCTTTGGAGCCTATCTCGGGGGCGATAGCTCGACCTGGGCACAGTATGACGCGCTGGAACTTGTCAAGGCCGGCCACCGCGCCCCGCCGATCCTGATCGATCAGGGCGACGCCGACGACTTCTACAAGGGCGGCGCGATGCGGATCGAGGAATTCGCCGCGGCCTGCGAGGCCGCCGGTCAGCATATCAGCATCCGCATGCAGCCCGGCTACGACCACGGCTATTTCTTCATCCAGACCTTCATGGCCGACCACATCGAGCATCACGCCCGGGCGCTCGCCGCCTGACGGTCGCAGGCAACCATCGGCGCCTTCATGCGTTAGACAGCGGCGCGGGCCGGTCCCGCGCCGTTTTGTTTGAAGAACGACGCGGGGCGCCCGAGCGATGGACCTGTCCAAGATCGATGCCGGCAAGCTGATCGAACAGACCAGCGATCTGATCGCCGAATACGCCTTCGATTTCCTGGGGGCGGTCCTGCTGCTCATTTTCGGATGGATATTCGCCGGTTGGATGCGGCGGACGCTCAAACGCCTCCTGGAGCGCAGCAAGCGCTTCGACGATACGTTGGCGCCGATCGTTGCGAACATCGCCCGTTACACGATCCTCGCCTTCGTCATCGTTGCCGTCCTCGCCCAGTTCGGTGTTCAAACCGCAAGCGTCATCGCGCTCCTCGGCGCGGCGGGAATCGCCATTGGCCTGGCCCTGCAAGGTACGCTTTCCAACATCGCAGCCGGGGTGATGATCCTCGTCCTGCGCCCCTTCAGCGTCGGCGAATCGATCGAATTCAGTGACGGTTCGGGCACGGTCGAGGAGGTCGGCCTGTTCCGCACCGTCCTGCGCACCTTCGACGGCCGCTATCTCTTCGCCCCGAATTCCCAGCTCTGGAACCGGGTGGTTATCAATCTCACGCGCAATGGCACCCGGCGCATGGATGTCGATGTGGGCATCGGCTACGACGACGACATCGAGACGGGGCTGGACGTCCTGGGACGGATCGCGGAGGGCGATAACCGCGTGCTGGACGATCCGGCACCCCAGACGATGGTCGCGGGCCTGGGGGACAGCGCGGTGATCATCCGCCTGCGGTGCTGGACGAAGACGGCGGACTATTGGAGCACGCTCTGGGACATGAACCAGCGCGCCAAGGTGCAGCTGGAGGATGCCGGCATCACCATCCCCTACCCGCAGCAGGACCTGCATGTCGTCTCGGGCGCCGAGAAACTGGCCGATACGCGCCCGCTCGACGGCGACGGCGAGACGGAGCGATCGAACAAACCGAAACTTCGAGACGCCTCTGGCGGCCCGGCGCCGTCGAAGGCCTGCGCGGGCGGTTTCGGCACGCCGAGGGGCAGGCCGCAGCGGGCATTGCTTCGCCGGGGGGCGGGCTGTATGTTCCGCGCGCCTTATCCAACCGCTTCTCGAACATCCCGGCGAACCATGAAAATCAACGGCAACGCGATCCGCCCCGGCAACCTGATCGAGCATCAGGGCCGCCTGTGGCGTGCGGTGAAGATCGCCCATACCCAGCCCGGCAAGGGCGGCGCCTATCTCCAGGTCGAACTCAAGGACATCCGCGACGGCACGAAGCTGAACGAACGCTTTCGTTCCTCGGAAACCGTCGAGCGGGTCCGTCTGGACGAGAAGGCATACCAGTTCCTTTTCGCCTCGGGCGACGAATTCACCTTCATGGACAACGAGACCTACGAGCAGATCACGCTGCATCAGGACATGGTCGGGGAACCCGCCGATTTCCTGCAGGACGGAATGACGGTGACGGTCCAGTCCTACGAGGGCGAGGTGATCTCGGTCGAACTGCCGGACACGGTGGTTATGGAAATCGTCGATGCCGAGCCGGTGGTGAAGGGGCAGACCGCCTCTTCCTCCTACAAGCCGGCCCAGCTCGAGAACGGCCGCCGCATCCTGGTCCCGCCGCATATCGAGGCCGGCACCCGCGTCGTCGTGAACACCTGGGACGGATCCTACGTCGAACGGGCGAAGGACTAGCCGTGGTGCAGATCGGACGCGCTGCTGCCTCCAGATCGACCCGGACCGACGGCCCCAGCATTTCTTCGCACTCCCCGGAAGCGTGGCTTCCGACAAGCATTCGACGTTAGACCTCATGGCCGTCAAACCCCCGATCATCAATGTCATGGAAGCGGCCGCGCGCAAGGCGGCGCGCGGGCTCCAGCGCGACTTCGGAGAGGTCGAGAACCTCCAGGTTTCGCGCAAGGGGCCGGCGGACTTCGTTTCGGCCGCCGATCTCCGCGCCGAACGCATCCTCGTCGAGGAGTTGAGCCGTGCCCGCCCGCGCTTCGGCATCGTCATGGAGGAAGGCAGCAGCCGGAAGGGCGAGGACGAGCACAACCGCTGGATCGTCGATCCGCTGGACGGCACGACCAACTTCCTGCACGGCATTCCCCATTTCGCCATCTCCATCGCCCACGAACGGGACGGTGAGATCCTGGCCGCGGCGATCTTCGAGCCGTTGCGCGACGAGCTGTTCTGGTCCGAGAAGGGGTCGGGTGCCTATCTGAACCATTCGCGCCTGCGCGTTTCCGCCCGCGAGCATCTGTCAGATTCGTTGATCGCCACGGGTCTGCCCTTCAAGGGCAATGCCAAACATCCGGACTATGTCGCGACACTCGACGCCGTGATACCGGAGGTCGCCGGTGTCCGCCGTTTCGGTTCCGCGGCGCTCGACCTCGCGTGGACGGCGGCGGGCCGGTATGACGGCTTCTGGGAGTTCGGGCTCGAGCCTTGGGACATCGCCTCCGGTATCCTGATCGTGCGCGAGGCGGGGGGCAGGGTCACGGAAATCGACGGCGGCGCGAACATGCTGGAAAGCGGCCATGTACTGGCGACCAACACGCGCCTGCACGACAAATTGGGCGGCCTGGTGCGCGGTGCTGTCGGCCGAAACGGCTGATCGTCCCCGCTAGCCTCTCCAATTCGTTAACGGAGCGGCTTCCATGTGGTTGTCGCTTTGCCCGGCCTTAAGATAAGCTGACGCCGGCTGCGGGGGGCACCCGATCCCCGCCGCCGGACGAGACGCGACCAATTCAACGGCCCCGGGGGCGTCCGGGGCGACCTGCAGCGGCGGCGGCGCATTTCTCCGTCGGTCCTTCACACCGGGTACGAGGCCCTATGCTGTCCAATAGTTCGAGGAACGGTTGGTGATTGGACCCGCCCGCTTCGTTGTCCGGCAGTTCGTTTTCCTGCTTGTCGTCGCGGCCGGGCTCTTCTTCATTCGCGACGACCTGACCCGCGCCTTCATGAATGTGCCGTATCTCAACGGCATCATCGCGGGCGTATTGGTGCTGGGCATCCTTTATGCCTTCTGGCTGGCGCTGCGGCTCTGGCCGGACGTCAACTGGATCAAGGAATACCAGATCGAGCGGCGCCGCCCGGACCGCCAGGCGCGGCTTCTGGCGCCGATGTCGATGATGATCGGCGAGCGGCGGGGGCGGCTGCGGCTGACCGCCGGTGCCATGCGCTACCTTCT
>CAYGKX010000318.1:0-5367 GCA_964350225.1 uncultured Rhodospirillaceae bacterium
GCATGTCCCGGGTCTGGACGACCCACGCGGAGCGCGCCGGCGGACATTATTCCCGCGGCCATAGCGACGCGGCGATCGTCAACGGACTGGTCAACATGCTGACCGACAGCTTCAGCGGCCTGACGACTGGGGAACTGTCGGAACTGACGATCGACCATGTGCGGAAACTGAATCTCGGCGCGCTGACGACCCAGCGCCAGGTCGGCATGATGGCGATGCTGAAGCACATTCAGAAGCTCGCCGGCGCGAAGCGGGGCGGGTAGGGCATCATGCAGGACGACGGCCGCACCCTACGCGACTTCATGCCCGGCGCCGCCGCCGAGGGCACGACCGCGCATATCGGCGACCCGTTGCCCGACGGCGCCCGGGTCGCCACGGAAGACGAGATCGTCGAGGCCCTCAAAACCGTCCACGACCCGGAGATCCCGGTCAATCTCTACGACCTGGGCCTGATCTACGACATCGACATCGCGCGGAATGGCGATGTGAAGATCGTCATGACCCTGACGGCGCCGGCCTGCCCCGTCGCGGGCGAAATGCCCGGGATGGTCGCCCGCGCGGTCGATGGCGTCGAAGGGGTCGGCAGGGTGGCGGTGGAACTCGTCTTCGACCCGCCCTGGACGAAGGACCGGATGTCCGACGATGCGAAATTCGCCCTGGATATGTTCTGAGCGGGATTTGAAAGTCGCGGGCAGACGAATTAAGTAATTGGTATCCAAGGAAGGAGCCATTGACCGACATGACCATGCCGCAAGTCATAACCCTGACCGACCGGGCCGCAGAGCGCGTTAAGAAGCTCATGGCGCAGGCCGACGAACCGGTGCTGGGGCTGCGCGTCGGTGTCAAGAACACCGGCTGCTCCGGCATGAGCTATTTCGTGGAATATGCCAAGGAACGGGGCAAGTTCGAGGATATCGTCGAGGACAAGGGCGTGAAGATCCTGATCGCCCCGACGGCCACCATGTTCCTCCTGGGCAGCGAGATGGACTGGGTCGAGGACAAGTTCAATTCGCGCTTCGAGTTCGTCAATCCGAACGAGAAGGGCCGCTGCGGCTGCGGCGAGAGCTTCCACGTCTGAGTAGCCGTCGCCGGCCTTGTACCGGAAACGGGCTTCCCGCTAAAACGCCATCCCATCTTGGGGATGGGCCGAATTGAATTCGCCGGGTGCCATTGGCGCCCGGACGCTGAAGATTGCAGTTACAGGTACCGAGGGACGGAATGGTCAAGGTCACCTTTATCGAGCGCGACGGCACCCATAATCAGGTTGAGACGGCGCCGGGCCTGTCCCTCCTCGAAATCGCCCATGCGAACGGGATCGACATCGAGGGCGCCTGCGAGGGATCGCTTGCCTGCTCGACGTGCCATGTCATCGTCGAACCGGACTGGTACGCGCGCCTCGATGAGGCGGACGAGGACGAGGAGGACATGCTCGACCTCGCCTTCGGACTGACCAAGACCTCGCGCCTCGGCTGCCAGGTGATCGTGACCGAAAAGCTCGACGGTCTGACGGTGCGGCTGCCGAAGGAAGTCCGCAACATGATGCTCTAGGGAGCGGGTTGTGTCGGGCACTTCGGATTATGCCGTGTCAGGCCGGCTCTTCGCCCGCCTCCGAGGGGATTGCCGAGAGGCCTGGCAGGCCTACACCCACCATCCCTTCGTCGCAGGGATGGCCGACGGGAGTCTCCCCGAACAAGCCTTCCGCCATTATCTTGGTCAGGATTACCTTTTCCTGATCCATTTCGCCCGCGCCTACGCGCTCGCCGCCTACAAGGCCGACACCCTCGCCGACATGCGCGCCGCCGCCGCGACCCTGAACGCGTTGGTTGATATCGAGATGCCGCTCCATGTCGACTATTGCGCCGGCTGGGGCATCACGCAGGCGGAGATGGAAGCTCTGCCGGAGGCGCCAGCCTGCATAGCCTATACCCGCTTCGTGCTAGACAAGGGCATGCAGGGCGACCTCCTGGACCTTCAGGTGGCGCTCGCGCCGTGCGTGGTCGGGTATGGCGAAATCGGGGCGCGCCTGGCAAACGACCCCACGACGCGTCGTGAAGGCAACCCCTACGCCGCCTGGATCGACATGTATTCCGGTGTCGAGTATCAAGAGGTCGTGGAGGCGACATTGGCACAGATCGACACGCTCGATGCCGCCCGCGGATCGGAGGCGCGCTACGCCTCCCTTAAGAAGACCTTCGAAGCGGCGACCCGGCTGGAAGCCGACTTCTGGCAGATGGGATGGGAGGCGGCCCGATGACCGAGGGGATGGCGCGCCACCGGATCGAGACGATCGCCGATATCGAGGCGGTCGAGAGGCGACCCTACGAAGAGGCCGTCCCCTTCTCGAGCGTCTACGATATGTTCGTCAAGGGCGCGGCGCGCTACGGCGAGAGGCCGGCGATCCGCTATCTGCCTGAAGGCAGCGCGGACTCCGCCGTCGAGACGGTCACCTACAACGATCTGCTGAAACGTGTCCGGCAAGCCGCGAACCTCTTTCGCGCCCTCGGCGTTGAGGAAGGCGACGGCGTCGCCTTCCTGATGCCCAACGTGCCGGAGACCCACTACGCGATGTGGGGAGCGGAGACCGCCGCCCGGGCCTGTCCGATGAACTACATGCTCCGGACGGACCATATCGTCGAGTTGATCGAGGCGGCACGGGTCAAGGTGCTGGTGGCCCTCGCGCCGGATGACGAACTCGACATCTGGAGCAAGGCGCAGGAAATAGCGCGGGCCCTTCCGGACCTGAAGATCCTCGCCGGCGACGGCCCGGCGCCGGACGCCGAGCGGTTTCTCGACCTCATGGAACGGCAGCCGGGAGACCGGTTGACCTTCGATCGCCTGCTGGACCGGAACACGCCCGCGGCCTGCTTTCATACCGGCGGCACGACCGGGGCGCCGAAACTCGCCCAACACACCCACGGCAACCAGGTTCACACGTCCTGGACCGGCGGATTGATCTACGATCTCTCCCCCGACGATGTGATGGTCAACGGCTTTCCGCTGTTTCATGTCGCCGGCTCCTTTGTCTATGGCCTGTCCGCCATCGCCTGGGGCGCGTCGCTGGTCCTGCCGACCCGGCTGGGCTATCGCAGCCAGACCTTTATCGAGAACCACTGGAAGGTCATCGACAAGCTGGGCGTGACGATGCTCGCGGCGGTGCCGGCGATCATGGCGACCGTCATGAACGTGCCCGTGGGCGATGCCGATATCAGCCGGGTTCGGGTCCTCTATTCCGGTGGGACGCCGTTGCCGACGGAACTGGCGAATGCCTTCGAGAAGCAGCTGGATATTCCCGTCCGCAACATCTTCGGGATGACCGAGAGTGCGGGGCTCGTCACGGTCGCGCCGGTCTATGCCCCGCGGGTGCCAAATTCGACCGGCCTCCGCCTGCCCTATGCCGAGATGCGGGTCGTCCGCCTTGGCCCGGACGGCCCGAAGGTCGACGAACCGGTGCCGGCGGGTGAGACGGGCGTGGTCCTCCTCAAGGGCCCGCATGTCGGGCCCGGCTACACGGACACGGCGCGCAACGCGGGGACCTTCACGGACGACGGCTGGCTGATTTCCGGGGATGTTGGCCATATCGATCCCGCCGGCACGGTCTTCCTCACAGGTCGGTCGAAGGACGTCATCATACGCGGCTCCCACAATATCGACCCGGCGATGATCGAGGAGACAATCGGCCAGCATCCGGCGGTCGAAATGGCCGCGGCTGTCGGCATGCCCGACGCCTATGCGGGCGAACTGCCGATGGTTTACGTCACTCTGAAACCGGGGCACGAGGCGACGGCGGACGAACTTCTGGAATTTCTCCGCCCGCGCATCCAGGAACGCCCGGCGATGCCGAAACGGGCGGTGATCCTCGATGAACTGCCATTGACCGCCATCGGAAAGATTTACAAGCCGACGCTCAGGCTCCGGGCGATCGAGGATGTGCTGACCGACGTCCTAGCCCCGATCGCCGAAGTCGCGGGCGCGTCCGTCGAGGTGGTCGGCGCCGACAACGGCGGAACCCTCTCCGCCACCATCGCCGTTACCGGCGGCTCGCCGGATCTCGTGGGCAGGATGCGCGAGGCGCTGCGCGACTTCGCAGTAACGACGGAATTCGTCGAAGCTTAGGTGCTCGCCGGTGCTGCCACGGGCGTTCCCGGCCTCAGGGTCACGGGCAGCCGCATTGGACAGCGCATATTGAAGTTCGGCTGATGGACGAGGTCGTCTGCCGCCAAACCGATCTCGTCGATCCGAGCGAGCAGACGCTCGAAGGCGATTTCGGCTTCCAGCCGGGCGAGCTGCATGCCGGGGCAGAGGTGCCGTCCGTGGCCGAAGCTCAGATGATGGCCCGCCTTATCCTCGCCGCCTTGCGCGTATCGCCCGACATCGAGACCGCCCGGTGCCGCGAAAATGGCCGGGTCGCGGTTGGCGGCGGCCATGACGACGACCGTCATCTGGCCTTTCGCGATCGTCGTGCCATGCAGATCGATATCCTCGCTCGCGAGACGCCCGAGGAACTGGACCGGCGGGTCGTGGCGCAGGAATTCGTCCACCGCCGCGGGGATCAGCGACGGGTCGGCGCGCAAGCGCTCCATTTCCGCAGGATGGCGCAAGAGCGCGAGCAGACCGTTCGAGAGCAGGCTTGTCGTCGTCTCGTTCCCGGCCGAAAGGAGGAGGAGCGTGTTGGCGAGCAGTTCGTCGGGCGAGAGCCGGTGGTCGTCCTGCTCCGCATGGACGAGATGGGCGAACAGGGTCTCGCCCGGTGCCAGACGGTCGCTGTCGCCGTCCGGATGGGGAGCCTCGGCGGGAGGATTGGCCCGGTGCCAGGCCGCCTTCTCCGCCAGGTAATCCCGGAAGGCGGTCACGCCGGCCAACCCCTGGTCGAGCTGCTCCGTCGCAAGATGAGCGTAGAAATTGAGCGCCACCTGGGCGAAGTCGTCGCACCAGCTTTTCACCGCCACCCGGTCGTCCTCCGGGATGCCGACGATCTCCGAGATGACGCGGACGGGCAGGGGGACGGCAAAGCGGTGGACGAAGTCGACGGGTCTGATACCGCGCCGGATGCTGCTACCCGAGCCGGGGAGGGGCGCTCCGCCACTGCCTTTTGCGGGCTCGCCGGTTGCCTCCGCCATCAGGCCATCAAGCAGCTCGTCGACGATGGCCCGGATACGAGGCGCCCAGCGCGATACTTCCGTCCGTTGGAAGGCGTGGTTGACCAGCTTGCGCAGCCGCGCATGGTCGGGGTCGTCCCGGTTCACCATCGTGAGCGCGAGCGTCTCGAAGAGCGGGCGGTATTTCGGGTTCGGATACTTGGCGTCGACGGTCGGGCGGACGCGCTCCGATGAGAACCGCCCATCCTTGAGAACCGCCGTCACGTCCTCG
>CAYGKX010000319.1:0-5336 GCA_964350225.1 uncultured Rhodospirillaceae bacterium
GCAGTGCGGAGAAGATAGCTGCCGTCGTTCACAAGGGCGCCATGGGTGCCGGGGGGCGGAGGGCGGGGACAGAGGCGTCGGACATCGTCATGCAGTGCCTGACCGCGGCACCCGCGGTCGAAGCGGTCGTCTTCGGCGACGGCGGTGTCGCCGAGGCCGGTGCCGCCGGCAAGGTGCTTGTCGATTTTTCCTCCATGCGGCCGGACCTGACGCGGGAATTTGCGTCGCGCCTCAAGGAAGCGTGCGGCATGGGCTGGGTCGATTCGCCCGTCTCCGGCGGGGTGCCGGGCGCGGAAGAAGGCACCCTCGCCATCATGGCCGGTGGAAGCCAGGAGGACTTCGACCGCGTGAAGGACGTCGTCGCCCACCTGTCCTCCCGCTACACCCTGATGGGCGCCTCGGGCGCCGGGCAGGTTACGAAACTCTGCAACCAGATCATGGCCGGCTGCACCATGACCCTCGTCGCGGAGATGGTGTCCTTCGGCCGCAAGTCGGGGATCGACCCGTCACGGCTGGTCGAGGCCCTGACCGGCGGCTGGGCCGATTCGAAGCCCTTCCAGATCTTCACGCCCCGCATGGCCGCGCGGACCCTGGAGCCGAAGCTCGGCGAGCTTGCGATCATGGTCAAGGACCTGGACACGGTCTGGGACGTCGCCCGCCAGTCCGGCGCCCCGGTTCCGATGACGGCGACGGCCGTCAGCCTGATGCGCCAGATCGTCGCCCTGGGCGAGGAGGACAAGGATATCGGCGTGTTATCGAAAGCTTATGGAGATTTGCCGGATAACGAGGGCAATTGATCAACAGGACTGGAACCGATGCCCCGTTTTTCCGCCAATATTTCGATGATGTTCACCGAACGCGCCCTTCTGGACCGCCCGAAGGCCGCCGCCGACGCCGGTTTCGGCGCGATCGAGGTGCAATTTCCCTACGACGAGAAGCCCGAGGCCTGGCAAAAGGCGATCGAGGACGCGGAGATGGCGGTCGCCGTCTTCAACATTCCGGTCGGGGACATGCTGACCGGCGGTCCGGGCCTGGCGGCGATGCCGGGCCGGGAAGACGCCTTCGCCGAGGCGTGCCGGGAGGCCATGCCCTATGTCGAGGCGTTGGCGCCTGTGAATGTCAATGTCCTGACCGGCTGGCCGCCGGAACGGGAGGACAGGTCCATCTGCTGGTCGGTGCTCGCCAACAATCTGGCCCACGCGGCCGACTTCTTCCGGCCGACGGGTACACGGGTCCTGGTCGAGGCGGTCAACGGCCGTGATCGGCCGGGCTATTTCCTGCAGCAGAGCCGAGATGCGGTCCGCGCCATCCGCGTCGCCGCGCGCCGCAATCTCGGCATCGAATACGACATCTACCACATGCAGATCATGGAAGGGGACCTCGTCCCGACCATGACCGAGATCCTGCCGCATATCGGCCATATCCAGTTCGCCGACACGCCGGGCCGGCATGAGCCCGGCACCGGGGAGATCAATTTCCCCTTCATCTTCAAGGCGCTGGACGAGATGGGCTACGAAGGCTGGGTCGGCGCGGAATACAATCCGTCGAAGCAGACAGAGCGGACCCTCGCCTGGCTCAAGCCCTGGAAAGGGAACCGTTAGGAATCTGCGGGGCGCGGCGGCCTATTCGGCCGGCTGAGCCGCCGTCGCTTCATCCCGACCGACCAGGAAGCGGTCGCCCAGAAACGCCGCGATCCCGCAGGCGGCGATGATGCCGACCATCGGCAGTGCGCTGCCGTCGTCGAGGATACCGACGAGGGAGGCCGCGAGCGCGCCCACCGCGAACTGCAGGAAGCCCATCAGCGCGTTTACCGTCCCGGCCTGCTGCGGAAAGGGGTCGACGGCGATCGCGATCGCGTTCGAGGCGATCATGCTGAGCGACCCGATGAAGAGAACGAGGGTGGCGACGAGCACGGGCAGACCGCCGAAGCCGCTCCATCCGGCGGCGAGGACGAAGAGGCCGAAGAGGCCGGCACAGCTCGTGCCGATCCTGAGCATCCTGCGGGCGCCGACCCGCATGACGAGGCGGCTGTTGGCATAAGACCCGATCATGAGGCCCAGCGCCGTTCCGCCGAAGAGGAAGCCGTAATATTCCGGCTTCACGCCGAACAACTCGATATACACGAAGGGCGAGGCGGTGATGTAGACGAACAGACCGCCGAAGGCCATCGCCGACGTCAGGACGCAGCCCAGGGTCCGGCGGTTCTTGGAGACCGTGAGATAGCCCTTCATCAGGCCAAGCAGCGAGCTTTTCGGCCGGCGTTCCGGTGGATTGCTTTCCGGCAACATGAAGATCGCGGCGATCAGGCACAGGGCGGCGAAGACACTCAACACCCAGAAGATCGCGCGCCAGTCGAAATAGGCGAGCACCTGCCCTCCGGCGAGCGGTGCGAGCAGCGGAGCCAGCAGCATGACGATCATCATGAGCGAGTAGGCCCGTGCCGCGAGGTCGCGTTCGAACTTGTCGCGGACGATCGACCGGGCGACGACGCTGGCGGCACCCGCCCCCAGGGCATGCAGGAAACGGGCGGCGATCAGCACCTCGACATTCCAGGCGACCGCGCAGATGACGCTGGTCGCAATGTAAAAGGCAATACCGCCGAGAAGGACCGGCCGCCGGCCGAACCGGTCGGACACGGGGCCATAGATCAGGGTGCCGATGGCGAAGCCGACGAAAAAGGCGCTCAGGGTCATCTGGACGTCGCCTGCCGTCGCGCCAAGATCCTTCGCGATCGCCGGCAGGCCGGGCAGGTACATGTCGACGGACATGGCGCCGAAGGCGGCCATGGCGCCCAGGAGCGGGATCAGCAGGCGTTCATGCATGGGGACGGTATCGGATGGGTGGGCGTCCAGCGTTCTGGTGTGCATTCGAATCCGGCTTCGTCTGTAGAATAATGTTTCATCAGATATGTTGCACTGCACAACGGTTGACCACCCTGCGCCGCGCAGGGCCGTTCACCCCTCAGCGCATATCTGCTAAACCCGGCCCTTTCCACCCGAACGCGACCGTCGAGCCATGACCCTGACCCTGCACAACACGCTCTCCCGCCGGAAGGAGGCCTTCGCCCCCGCCAATCCGAACCGGGTGACGATGTATGTCTGCGGGCCGACGGTCTACAATTTCGCCCATATCGGCAATGCTCGCCCGGCCGTCGTTTTCGACGTGCTGTTCCGCCTGTTGCGGCATCTCTATGGCGCGGACCATGTCGACTACGCGCGCAACATCACGGACATCGACGACAAGATCAATGCGTCGGCCCGTGAAGAGGGCGTTGGAATCGACGTCATCTCGGCCCGCTTCACGGAGGCCTATCACGCCGACATGGCTGCCCTGGGCGTCCTGCCGCCGAGCCACGAACCGCGCGCGACAGCCTATGTCGGCGAGATGATCGACATGATCCAGCGGCTGATCGACCAGGGCAACGCCTACGCGGCGGAAGGACATGTCCTCTTCTCGGTCCGGAGCTTCGACGACTACGGCACCCTCTCCCGCCGCGACAGGGAAGAGATGATCGCCGGCGCCCGGGTCGAGGTCGCCCCCTACAAGAAGGACCCGGCCGATTTCGTCCTGTGGAAGCCGTCGGACGACGAGACGCCCGGTTGGGACAGCCCCTGGGGCCGTGGGCGGCCGGGCTGGCACACCGAGTGCTCGGCCATGAACGAGGCCCGTTTCGGCGAGACGATCGACATTCACGGCGGAGGGCAGGACCTGATCTTTCCGCACCACGAGAATGAGATCGCGCAGTCCGTCTGCGCCCATGGCGGCGCTACCTTCGCGCATTTCTGGCTGCATAACGGCTTCGTCAATGTCGACGCGGAGAAGATGTCCAAGTCGCTGGGCAATGTCCTTCTGGTGCGCGACCTTTTGGACCAGGCGCCCGGGGAGGCGATCCGGCTGACGCTCCTGTCGGCTCACTATCGCCAACCGCTGGACTGGACCGACGACGCCGTCGCCCAGGCGAAGAAGACGCTCGACCGTCTCTATGGCGCGCTCCGGCCGCTCAAGAGCCTCGAGACCGGCCCCGCCAGCCCGGCGGACGCGCCGGAAGCCTTCCTCGCCGCGCTCTGCGACGACCTGAATACGCCGCAGGCGATTGCGGAGCTGCACACCCTCGCCCACGCCGCCAACACGGCGGCCGACGACGAAGCCCGCTCCGCCGCGAAACGCGCCCTTCTGGGGGCAGGGGCCCTCATGGGGCTCCTGGAAGGCGATCCGGAGGCCTGGTTCACCGGCACGGACGCGGGCGGCGGCCCCGCCGCGGCGGAGATCGAGGCCCTGATCGCCGAGCGCCAGGCCGCGCGGGCATCGAAGGATTTCGCCCGGGCCGACAGAATTCGCGACGACCTCGCCGCCGCCGGGATCCTGCTGGAGGACGGCGCCGGCGGGACGACCTGGAAGCGCGGATAAAAAAAGGGCCCCGGCCGATGCCGGGGCCCAGTTCGGTCTGGGGAGAGAGATAGGGATGTGGTTGCGTGAGCAACCGCGGCCTTTGTAGCGGTCTCGCCATTTCCCGGCTGTGACGGCGCGCACACCCGCGAAGATTTCCGCCCCTGTCGTCTTCCGGGGCCCAAGGGGTTATGATCGCCGGATGAGCGGTGGCCAGCTTCATCAGATCAACATGGAGTACCAGCCGGCGGAGGATCGCCTGCTGCTGCGGATCAACACGACCGACAAGCAGGAATTCCGCCTGTGGCTGACCCGCCGCTTCACCAAGCAGTTCTGGGATTCGATCATCCGCATCGTCGAGCAGGCGCCGGATGTGAAGAAGCACGCCGATCCTGGCGTCAAGAAGGCCGTGATGGCCTTCCAGCAGGAAAACAAGGTCAAGCCGGAGAATTTCAAGAAGCCTTACGAGGCGGCGGCGACCTTTCCCCTGGGCGAGGACCCGGTGCTGCTGACCGGCTTCGCCTACAGCCCGAAGGCGCCCAACGGCCTGCCCCGCATGGCCTTCCAGACGGCGCGGGGCCTGGAAGTGGCGCTGCCGGTCAACGACCACATCATCTTCTCCCTCGCCAAGCTCCTCTCACAGGTCGGCCAGCAGACCGGCTGGGACCTCGCCCTGGAAATGGGCTTCAAGACCGACGAGCCCGCCGAGACGACGGTGTCGACCAGCGTGCATTGAGTGGGTGTAGGCGGACAAGCATGGACCCGTCATCCGATCCTTCGACAGGCTCAGGATGAGGGGAGCGATTGACGAGCGTTAGTGACTAGCGCGAGCGACGGCGTATCGCACTCTCCTTCCTGCCCACCAGCACCCCTCATCCTGAGCCTGTCGAAGGATACGATGACGGGCTCGCCATCTGCGCCGCGTTGCTCCCGCGCTAAGCCGCCTCGTC
>CAYGKX010000320.1:0-315 GCA_964350225.1 uncultured Rhodospirillaceae bacterium
ACAGGGAATCCCGGCCAGCAGCCGCGGCTTTGGAAGCCTCCGCCGGGCGCAGGGGTGTCCCGCTGGAGACCGTCCCGATCCCCGACCCGGAAATCGCGCGCCACTATGAACGCAAGATGGTTCTCGTGCGTCCGGATGGACACGTGGCCTGGCGGGGCGACGACCTGCCGGACGACCCCGACCGGCTTCTCGACATGGTACGAGGGGCCGGGGGCGAGGCCGTCGCCGCCAGCTAGCCCCGCAGCAGCGCGGCGCCGTCCGCCAGCGCCTTCAGCTTGCCGAAGGCGGGCTCGCGGCTCATGGATTTCATGCCGC
>CAYGKX010000320.1:325-5312 GCA_964350225.1 uncultured Rhodospirillaceae bacterium
GCCGCGACGATCCGCTCGGCGGGGATGTAGGGCAGCGCCGCCTCGATGCGCTTCGCGACGGTCTCCGGCGTCTCGACCTCCTGGCTGGAGAGGTCGATGACGCCGAGGATCACCGTTTTCCCTTCGAGGTCCTTCAGAACACCCAGGTCGAGGTTCGGCTGCGCGGTCTCGATCGAGATCTGTTGGGCGCTGCTGCCGCTGAGTTCCGGCAGGAAGTCGTAATGATCCGGCTTCTCCCAGGGCACGACCTGGGCGTAGCCGAAGCAGAGATGCACCGCCGTCACCGCCTCGATACCGTCGAATGCGCGGTCGATCGCCTTCACGGCGTAGCGCCGGGCGGCCTCGGGCTTGGTCCTGAGCCAGGGCTCGTCGAGCTGGATGACGTCCGCCCCGGCCTTGACGAGATCTTTCGCTTCCTCGTTCACGGCGGCGGCGAGGTCCATGACGAGTTCTTCCTCGTCGTCGTAGAACTCGTTGGCCGCCTGCTGGGCCATCGTGAAGGGGCCGGGCAAGGTGATCTTGGCGAGCCGATCCGTGTTCTTCCTGAGGAACTCCATGTCCCGCAGTTCGACCGGCTCCGTCCGGCGGATCTTGCCGACCACACGCGGCACCGCGATCTTCCGGCCCGGCCGCGTCTCGACAAAACCCGGCTGTTCTGTGTCGATCCCCTCTAGGGCGTTGGCGAAGCGGTTGGAATAGCTCTCCCGCCGCATCTCGCCGTCGGTCACGATGTCGATACCCGCCCGCTCCATATCGCGGATGGCGACGATGGTGGCGTCGTCCTGCGCGGCCTCCAGATGGGGCTCGGGGATGCGCCACATCTCCGTCATCCGCACCCGCGGGACGGTCTTCGACAGCATCTCGCGGTCGACCAGCCAGTCCGGCTGGGGGTAGCTCCCGACGACGGTGGTGGGGAAAAGCTTGCCTGTCATGGTTCCTCTTATTCGGCGGGGATCTTCTCGCGCACGTCCGTCTCGCCCAGCGCCTGCAGCGCCGGCATGACCTCGGTCGCGAAGAGATCCATGTTCTTGTCGGTCAGCTCCGCCGGCAGGGTGCCGAACTGGAGCAGGGTCAGCAGGTTGCCGAAGCCGACATTGGAATGATGCTCGACGAACATGTCGCGCACGGTCTGGGGGCTGCCGCAGACGAACATGCCCATCTCGGACGCCACTTCGAGCGTGATGTCGGCGAACATGTTGGCCTTGGCGGCGACGACGCGCTTCATGGATTCGCGCGAGGTGTAGCCGGGCGGCAGCAGGAATTCGAGCGGCATCTTCGAGAACTTGTTCCGGAAGATCTCGAAATGCGGCTTGGCCTCCTTGAGCGCCTGCTCGTCGGTCTCGCCGACATAGACCGGCACCGCCCAGCCGAGTTGGTTGTCCTCGGCCGTATAGCCATATTCCTCCGCCCGCTCCCGGTAGGCGTCGAGATACTTCTGGACGGCGGCGATGGGGCTGAAGGTCTGGAGATAGGTGTAGCGCCGGTCGGGATGGGCCGCGAAGTCGATCGTCTCCTGGCTGCCCTGGGACGGGATCCAGATCGGCGGATGCGGCTTCTGGTAGGGCCGCGGCCAGCAGTTCACGTAGCGGTGCTTGTAATACTTCCCGGCGAATTCGAAGGGCCCGGGCTCCGTCCACGCCCGGATGATCAGGTCGTGCGCCTCATGGAACCGGTCGTGGCTCTCTGTCGGGTTGGCGCCGAAGGCGTGATACTCGGCGCCGATGCCCCGGACGAAGCCCGTGATGAGCCGCCCGCGCGTCAGGTTGTCGATCATCGCATGCTCTTCCGCCAGGGTCAGCGGATGCTGGCGGAGCGGCAGCGCGCTGCCGAGGATGCAGATCTTGGCCGTCGAGGTGCGGCGGGCGAGCGCGGAGGCCATGACGATCGGCGAGGGCATCATGCCGTAGGCCGTCTGATGGTGCTCGTTTACCCCGATGCCGTCGAAGCCCAGCTTCTCCGCCCGCTCCAGCTGGTCGAGATAGAGATGGTAGAGGTCCGCGCCCTTGACCGGGTCGTAGTTGCTGTTGGGCAGCTTGACCCAGGACGTCCCGGCCTTCTCGATCTCGGCCAGGTCCACCTCGGAATAGGGCATCAGATGGAAGAAGAAGACTTTCATCGCGCGGCCTCCGTTATGTGGCGGGTGACGATCTCGACGAACGCGTCGGCCTTCTCGACATGGGGCAGGTGCCCGCAGCCGGCCAGGATCTCTGCCGTCGCGCCCGGGATCGCCTTCGCATAGACGTCGGCATAGCCGGCCTCGAAGACCCGGTCGTCGTCGCCCCAGACGATCTTCGTCGGAACATCGACCCTGTGCAGCCACTTGTCGAGATGCGGGTCGTGCAAGCGGGGCTCCCAGCCGAGCCGGGCGAGAGACGACCGGTTCTTGAGGAAGGCGTCGTCGGCCTCGACATTCGGCGGCAGCGCGGCGATGGCGGCCTCCGCCAGCGCGGGATTGTGGAACATCTGCCGGAAAGTTTCCTCAGGCGACCAGGTGAAGATGTCGCCAGACTTGAGGCCATAGACATACAGCCCCGCGGGCGCACCGAGGGTCAGGGTCGCGAGCCGCGCCGTCGAGCGGACGGCAATCTCCAGCGCCACCCAGCCGCCCAGCGAACTGCCGACCAGGTGAACGCCGTCGAGGTCCAGCGTGTCGAGGAAGTCGAGGTAGAAATAGGCGACGTCGTGAATGTTATCGAGCCAGTCCGGTTCGTCCGATCCGCCAAAGCCGGGATGCTCCGGGACGATCACGTCGAAGCTGTCGGCGAGCGCCGTCATGAAGGGCAGTTCGACCGGGGCCCCGCCCGCGCCGTGCAGATAGAGCAACGGCGCGCCCGCACCGCCCCGCATCAAACTCACGGTGCAGTCGCGCACCGTGACCGTCGACTTCTCGAGTTTCGTCACGCGTGTTCCCTTCGATATTTGATAGGCTGCCGAAAGGCTACTCGTCGGTCAGCCGGTCGATTTCCGCGAGGTCCTCGGCCGTCAGCTTCCAGTCGACCGCGGCGGCGTTCGCGTCGAGCTGCCCCGGCCGGGTGGCGCCGGCGATGACACTCGGCACCGTAGGCTGGGCGAGCAGCCAAGCGAAGGCGAGATCGAGCAGGGTCTTGCCCCGCGCCTCCGCAAAGGCCGTGTATTTCTCGACCAGCGCCATGTTGCGGGGCGTCATGAAGCGGTCGGCAAGCGGTTTGGCCGTCGTCAGCCGCGCGCCTTCGGGGCCCGGTGCCCCGGCCTTGTATTTGCCGGTCAGAAGCCCGCTCGCGAGCGGGAAGAACGGCACGATCCCGATGCCGTATTTCGCCGCGGCCGGGACGACCTCGCGCTCCACGTCACGGACCAGCAGGCTGTATTCGTCCTGGGCGCAGATGAAGCGCTCCGTCCCCAGTTCCTTGGCGATCAGCGCGGCCTCGACATCCTGCCAGGCGGCGAAGTTGGAGCAGCCGATGTAGCGGACCTTGCCCTGGCGCACGACATCGTCGAGGGCGCGCAGGGTCTCGTCGATCGGGGTCAGCGGGTCGGGACGGTGGAGGAGATAGAGGTCGATCCAGTCGGTCTTGAGCCGGGCGAGGCTCCGTTCCAGTGCCGCCATCATGTAGCGGCGGGAGCCGCCGGCGATGCCGGGCTCGTAGCCGAACTTGGTGACCAGGACGACATCCTTGCGCCGCGGACCGAGGGCCTCGCCGAGGCACTCCTCCGATGCGCCGGAATTGCCCATCGGGTAGAGCTCGGCCGTGTCGAAATGGTCGATGCTGAGATCGAGCGCCCGGTGGATCACCTCGACCGACCCCGCCTTGTCCGTCCGCCCGCCGAAATTGTTGCAGCCCAGCCCGAGGACCGAGACCTGGAGCCCGGACGTTCCGATCTGCCGCTTTTCCATCTGCCGCCCCTCCCGATTGCGCGCCGGCCGTTCCGGCCGCCTATTGGCTTATAGGGATACCGCGCGGACCGGAAACGGGCAACCGCGTCAGGGACATGGCCGGGCCGAGCGTGAGCGATGCCCGGATAGCGGAATGTGGGGGTGCGGCTCTCGGCCGGATTGCTCCTTTGGCCCCATGGGAAGAGCTGAAAAGGGATGATCAGGCATTGCGCACGTCATCCGATCCTTCGACAGGCTCAGGATGAGGGGTGTTCTCACCGCTCAAACCGCTCCCCTCATCCTGAGCCTGTCGAAGGATGCGATGCCGCGCTCCGTCCCAGGCGCTTCCTCCCCCATCGCGTTCCCAACTGAGAAGGGGGGAGGAGAAAGCTCGACCGAGCCGTCAGCAATCCATCGGCAGCGACCGCCGCCTACGACATCACCGGCATCGAGAAATGCGGGGCGCCGCCCTCGCGCGGCCAGCGGGAGGTGATGGTCTTGAGGCGGGTGTAGAAGCGGACGCCCTCCTCGCCATGCATGTGGTGGTCGCCGAAGAGCGAGGACTTCCAGCCGCCGAAGCTGTGGAAGGCCATGGGCACCGGGATCGGCACGTTGACGCCGACCATGCCGACATGGATGCGGTGGGTGAAGTCCCGCGCCGTACCGCCATTCTGGGTGAATACTGCCGTGCCGTTGGCGAAGTTATGATGATTGATGAGGTCGACGGCGTCGTCGAAATCGTTCGCACGCACGACCGAGAGGACCGGACCGAAGATCTCTTCCTGGTAGATGCGCATGTCCGGCTTCACATGGTCGAACAGGCTGCCGCCAAGGAAGAAGCCGTCGCCGTGGGACGGATGCTGCGCGCCACGCCCGTCGACGACGAGTTCCGCCCCCTCCTGGACGCCGAGGTCGACATAGCCCCGCACCCGGTCGAGATGGGCCTCCGTGACGAGCGGGCCCATCTCCGCCTCCGGGTCGGTGCCCGGCAGGATCTTCAGGCGGCGGACCTTTTCCGCCAGTTGCTCGACCAGCGGGTCGGCGACGTCGCCGACGGCGACCGCGACCGAGATCGCCATGCAGCGCTCCCCGGCCGAGCCGTAGGCCGCGCCCATCAGCGCGTCGACGGTCATG
>CAYGKX010000321.1:0-5267 GCA_964350225.1 uncultured Rhodospirillaceae bacterium
GGCGACCGAATTCGCCAAACAGAAGAAGAACGGCATGACCGACGTGAAGCTGACGGGGGAGGGTGCGAAGACCTACCTCGAATATGCCCATGGCATCGGCGTGTGGCAGGCGCTCTCCGAGAACATCTCTGAGAAAGAGGCCGCCAAGCTCAAGGCGAAGTTCTACAGCCCGTCCGGCAAGTAATCCCGGTGCGGCAGGCTTTCCAGGCACTGCGGGCCCTGTATGACCTGACGGTCACGGGGCTCGCGGTCGTCGCCCGTCTCCTGATCGTCGCGGTCTTCGTCATGATCATCTTCGACGTCGTGTCGCGGACGGCCGGCTGGGGATCGCCGATCTGGACGGTGTCGCTGACCGAGTACGGGCTCCTGTTCGCGACTGTCTTCGGGTCGCCATGGCTCATCCGGCGGAAGGGACATGTCTTCATCTCCGTCTTCACTTCTCGCGTGCCCGACGGGGCCCGTCGCCGCATCGAGGCCTTGTCCATGGCGATCTCCGCGATCGTCTGCGTCATTCTTGCCTATTACGCGACCATCCTGCTGCTTGATCTGATCGACCGGGGCATGCTCGACATCCGGTCCTTCGGCACGCCGGCCTGGGTCGTGATCGCACCGATCCCCATCTGCTTCCTCCTCATGGCCGGCGAGTTCCTGCGCTTCCTCTTCGGACGCGATTCCATGTACGAGGCGGACCCGCAGTCCGCCGGTGGCGGTCTCTGAGCATGGAATGGTACGCAGCCGGCCTGATCATGCTCGCCCTGATCCTGGGGCTGATGGCGCTGGGCATCCCCGTCGCTTTCGCGTTCCTCGCGGCGAACGTTGTCGGCGCCTATGTCTTCATGGGCGGCGAGGCCGGGATCATCCAGCTCGTCAACAATGGCGTTCGCTCCGTCTCGACCTTCCTGCTCGTTCCCGTGCCGCTCTTCATCTTCATGGGAGAGCTCTTCTTCCACACGGGGCTCGCCGCGCGGGTCTTCGTCGTCTTCGACCAGGTCTTCGGCCGCGTCCCGGGCCGGCTATCCTATATCGCCATCTCCGGCGGCACGATGTTCGCCACCCTGTCGGGGTCCAGCGTCTCGACAACGGCGATGATGGGCGCTGTCATGGTCCCGGAAATGCAGGCGCGCGGCTACAAGTCGAAGATGTCGATCGGGCCGATTCTCGGCAGCGGCAGCCTCGCGATCCTGATCCCGCCGTCGGCCTTCATCGTTCTACTGGGCAGCCTCGCCCGCATCGACGTCGGCAGCCTCCTGGTCGCCGGTGTGCTGCCGGGCCTGATGCTGGCGTGTCTCTATGCGCTTCTCATCTGGGTTCAGCTGAAGCTCGACCCGGACGCCGCGCCGCAATATGCCGTCGAGACGGTCAGCCTCGGGAAGAAGCTGGCCCTCGTCGCCGTCAACATCCTGCCGCTCGGCCTTGTGCTGTTCTGCGTCGTCGGCCTCATCGTCATGGGCATCGCGACACCGTCGGAAGCCGCGGCCTTCGGTGTCCTGGGCGTGCTGATCCTGGCACTCTGCTATCGCTGCCTGACATGGGAAGGCATCCGGAAGTCCCTGGACGGGACCCTCGCCGTCACGGTCATGGTGTTCATGATCGTCCTCGGGTCGGCGACCTTCAGCCAGATCCTCGCCTTCTCCGGCGCCAGTTCCGGGATCATCGACTGGGCGACGAGCCTCGAGGTGCCCGGTCACGTCATGCTGCTTCTGATGTTCGCCGTGCTGCTGGTGCTCGGCATGTTCATCGATCAGATCTCGCAGCTCATGCTGACGGTGCCGATCTTCATTCCGCTCGCGGCGTCCTACGGCTTCGACCCGGTCTGGTTCGGCATCGTGATCGTGCTGGCTCTGGAGATCAGCATGACGACGCCGCCCTTCGGCCTCCTGCTCTTCATCATGCAGGGCGTTGCGCCGCCCGGGACGACCTTTCCGCAGATCGTGCTGGCGGGCCTTCCCTATATCGGCTGCGCCCTCCTTCTGCTGGCGATCATCATTCTCGTACCTGAGATCGTCCTCTTCCTGCCGGGCCTGAAATAGGGCGGGGAACGGACATGCGCTTGTCAGGAAAGACCCAGACCGAAGGGAGGCGAAGATGACGGCCGATGCCAGCATGGTTGCGTTGTTCAAGGCGGAACTTGAACTCTGCAAGGTCGACGCGACCCAGACGGTCGCCGTCCTGTCCGAGGGCCATGTCCGTGCGGACTATGCCCAGGCCTTTATGGCGGCGGCGATGGAACTCGGCGCGCATTGCTTCCATGTGAACCTGCCGCCCCGCGTCACCTCCCAGGGGTTCGCCGGCAACATGGGGCGGACGGCGATCGAGGGGAACCGGGCCGCGATCGATGCGCTGAAGAGCGCGGACATCGTCATCGACCTCATGTTCCTCCTGTTCTCGAAGGAGCAGCTGGAGATCACCGACAGCGGCACCCGCATGCTGCTGGTGCTGGAGCCCATCGAGGTCCTGAGCCGGATGTTTCCGAACGAGGACCTGCGGCGGCGCGTGGAGTTCGGCGCCGACCTTCTGGGCCGGGCGAAGGAGATGCGCATAACGTCGCCGTCCGGCACCGACGTCACCTACCGGCTGGGACAGTATCCGGTCGTCACCGAATATGGCTACACGGACACGCCGGGTCGCTGGGATCACTGGCCAAGCGGATTCCTCTTTACCGGCGGCGCCGACGACGGGGTCGACGGAACGGTCGTGCTCGCCCCCGGCGATATCATGTGCGCCTTTCGGCAGTATGTTCAGAGACCCTCCGGATCGAGGGCGGCTACGTCGCGGCGATCGAGGGCGGCGCGCTCGATGCGGCGCTCCTGCGCAACTACATGGCCAGCTTCAACGATCCCAAGGCCTATGCCGTGTCCCATATCGGCTGGGGTCTCAATCCGCGGGCCGACTGGCACCACATGGCCGTTGCCGATCCCCAGCAAGGGATCGGGATGGACGCGCTGTCCTTCTACGGCAACGTTCTGTTCTCGACCGGCCCGAACAGCGAGCTGGGCGGCACGAACGACACGCCCTGCCACATCGACATGCCGCTTCGCGATTGCACCCTGACCCTGGATGGGGTGGAGGTCGTCAAGGATGGCAGGATCGCGATGCCGGAAATGCAGGCGGAGCGGTGACCATGCGCTATGTGTTGCAGCGCGGACGGTACCGGACCGTCAACGGGATCCGCCTCCATTATGTCGAGTTCGAGGGGGACGGGCCGCCGCTCGTGCTCATTCCCGGCATCACAAGCCCCGCGGTCACCTGGCAATTCGTCGGCGAACGGCTGGCCGACTTCGCCCGCGTCTTCATCCTCGACAACCGGGGGCGCGGCCTGTCGTCGGCGGGCGCAGACCTCGCCTACACGCTGGACGACTATGCCGCCGACACGGCCGGGCTGATCGGCAGCCTCGGACTGGGGGGGGCGACCGTGCTCGGCCATTCGATGGGGGGCCGGATCGCGCTGAAGCTCGCTGCGGACCATGCGGACAAGGTCGGCCAGATGGTGCTGGTCGACCCGCCGGTCACCGGTCCCGGCCGCCGCCCTTATCCCGTGCCCCTGCAATGGTATCTCGACGGGATCGACGCCGCCTGCAGGGGAGAGGAGACGGATGCGAGCTCGCCGCTCCTCGCCAACTGGACGGCGGAGCAGATCGCGGTTCGCGAGGAGTGGCTGCCGACCTGCGACAAGACCGCGGTCGCCGAAACCCACCGTCATTTCCACGACGAGGACGTGCACGCGCTGATGCCCCGCGCCGGCTGCCCGACGCTTCTGATCTACGCGGAGAACGGCAACACGGTGACGGATGCGGACGCGGACGAGATCACGGCCAGGATGCCGGACTGCCGGGCGCTGAAGATCGACGGTGGTGGCCACATGATCCCGTGGGACGACCTCGAAGGCGTCGCCGACGCCGTCCGCACCTTCGTCGCCGCCGACCGCTGAATTTCTGGGACCGAGTCAATCAGGATGCATGAGAACCATGAGCACTAATTTGAAGATTGCGATTATTGGCGCCGGCCTCGGCGGCCTGCCGGCTGCGAAACTGCTGCAGGCCCGGGGAATTTCCGTGACGATCTACGAACAGGCGCCGTCCTTCGCGCGCCTGGGCGCCGGTATCAATCTCGGCCCGAACGTGATGAAGGTGATGCGCGAGATCGGCGTCGAGGAGCGCCTCCTGGACATCGGCATCCAGCCGGCCGCCTGGACGAGCCGGGAATGGAACACCGGCGCTGTCCAGTTCGAACTGCCGCTTTACCCGACGGCGGCCGAAAAATATGGCGCGCCCTATCTTCTGGTCCACCGGGGCGATTTCCACAAACTGCTGACCGAGACCGTCGATCCCGGCACCATCGTTTTCGGCAAGAAGCTGATCGGCCTCGACGACGGGGACAAGGGCGTCACACTGAGCTTCGAGGACGGCACGACGGCGCAGGCGGACATCGTCATCGGTGCGGACGGCATCAATTCCACCGTGCGCGAGGCCTTCCTCGGTCCGGAGGAGCCGCGCTACACCGGCTTCGTCGCCCACCGCGCGATCTTCCCGGCGAGCATGCTGGACAAGCCGATCCCCCACGATCTGACCAAGTGGTGGGCCGGCGAGACCCACGACGCGAAGGACGATCGCCACTGTCTGGTCTATTACCTGACCGGAAAGCGCGACGAGATCTACATCGTCTCGGGTGTACCCGATCCCGACTGGGACAGTGGCGTGTCCTTTGTCGAAGCCGATCTCGACGAAATGATCGCCGCCTTCGACGGATTCCACGAGGACCTGATGCAGGTTCTCCGCGCCTGCCCGCAGGCAACCAAATGGCCGCTCCTCGACCGGGAGCCGCTGCCCCTCTGGCATTCGGGGAACGTGGTCCTCCTGGGCGATGCCTGTCATCCGATGAAGCCGCATATGGGGCAGGGCGCCGCAATGGCGGCGGAGGACGCGGTGATCCTGGTCCGCTGCCTCGAGCATTTCGGCTGGGAGGATGTCCGGAGCGCCTTCAAGATGTATGAGCAGAGCCGCAAGGCCCGGACGTCGGACGTGCAGCACCATTCCTACCAGAACAAGTGGTTGCGCCACGACACGGACCCGTCCTGGGTCTTCGCCTACGATCCGTTCGAGGTCGATCTCGGCATCGAAGCGGGGCGCGCCGCAGCCTGACCGGCTTCTCGCGGCGTCGTCCCGAGAGACGGTGCGGCGGGATCAAGGGGCCGCGGGGTCGAGGGGCGGCGATATCAGGGGGCTGGGGCTTCGTCGACCTCGCGGTAGAAGTCGGCGATCTGAAGGTAG
>CAYGKX010000322.1:0-2631 GCA_964350225.1 uncultured Rhodospirillaceae bacterium
CTTCTCGGCTACCGCTACGAGGGATCGCCCATCGTAGTACCCGATGGCACCGACGCGCCGGAGGATCATCCGCGCCGCTATGTCCCGACGGCTCGCCCCGGCCATCGGGCGCCGCATATCTGGCTGGCGGAAGGAGAATCGATCCTCGACCGGCTGGGCAGCGGCTTCACGCTCCTCTGCTTTGGCGCGCCGGCTGCGGAAGCCGCGCCGCTCGCCGAGGCGGCGGCCGGCGCCGGCGTCCCCCTGACGGTCGAGACGGTCGACGATCCCGATGCCGCCGGCCTTTATGCCGCGCGTTTCGTCCTCGTCAGACCCGATCTCATGGTCGCCTGGCGCGCGGACCGGATGCCCGAAGACCCCGCCCGGGTCATCGACATCGTGCGGGGCGCCTGAGCCTCAGGCGTCGTCCCGGGCCGCGGCCATCAGGTCCGCCACGGCCGCGTCTTCCGGACGCCCGGTGGCTCGGAGGCCGTCGCGATTGGCGGGTGGATGGTTCTGGTTGAGCTTGGCCTTGGCCTCGACGCGCTCGATCGGCATGCGGAAGGCGACGAGGCCCCTCAGCATTCCCTCGACAAATCGTTCGGAGAGCCCATCCATCGTCCAGGGTTCGGGCCGGGCACTCTCCTGCTTTGCCACCAGCGCCGCAAGATGCGCGCGGACGGCCGCCGGATCGTCGACCACGGTTGGACGGCCATAGGCGTGGACCGCGACATAGTTCCAGGTCGGCACCGACTCCCGCGCCGGATACCAGGACGGTGAAATATAGGCATGCGGGCCCGCGAAGACGGCCAGTGCCTGGGACGTCCCGTCGAAGGCCTGCCAGTGCGGGTTGGGCCGGGCGACATGACCGTAGAGCGTGCCGCGCGGCCCTTCGTCCGGCTTGTGCAGGATTGGCAAATGGGTCGCGAAGGGCGTGCCGTCGAGGGTCGACACGAGCAGTGCGAAATCGAACCTGGCCATCAGGTCCGCGGTCGCCCGTTCGTCTGTCAGGGCGAAGGCACCGGGGACGTACATGCCGGGGCCTCCCGCTACCGTCCGCCGCCGACGCGGATCGTTTCGCCGACCATATAGCCCGCGGCGTCCGACGCGACCCAGAGGATGGCCTCGGCAATTTCCTCCGGCTTGGCCGCCCGGCCGATGGGTGTTTCGCTGCCCAGCCGGCTCGCGCGGTCCGGGATGCCGCCGGCCGCGTGAATTTCGGTCTCGGTCATGCCTGGCGCCACCCCCACCACGCGAATACCGTCGCCGATCACTTCCTTGCCTAAACCATGGGTGAAGCTGTCCACTGCGCCCTTGGTCGCCGCGTACCAGACGTAGGTGTCGGGCGAGCCGAGGCTGGCGGCAACCGACGAGAGATTGACGATCACGCCGCCCGCGCCGCCCCGCTTCGTCGACAGGCGCAGGACAGCCTCCCGCGACGGCCAGATCGTGCCCAAGACGTTGATGTCGACCGTCCGCGCGATGACCTCCGGCTCGATCTCGTCCAGCCGACCGATCCGGCCCGTAATACCGGCATTGTTGACGAGGGTGTGGACGGGGCCGAGCGTCGCCTCCGTTTCGTCGAAGAGGCGCGCGACGTCGTCGCGGCGGGTGACATCGGCCTGAACCGCGACCGCGCGCCGCCCTGCCGCCTCGATGTCGCGCACGACGGTCGCCGCAGCGGTCTCGTTGCCGGCATAGTTGACAGCGACATCGTAGCCGCGCCGGGCGGCGAGCCGGCAGACGGCCGCGCCGATTCCCCGGCTGCCGCCGGTCACGAGCATCACATTGGACATGGGGTTACTCCGCGGCGGTCGACAGGGCGGGGCCGAAGTCGGCTTCCATCGCACGGCGGGCCTTCACCGCCTCGCTGGTTTCGTCCGCCTTCACGTCGGCCCAGGTGATGGGCGCATCCTGAGCCACCGGCCGGAGGATTTCCACCTTGTGGGCGAGGCCGATGGGCACGGCGCCGGCCGCGAGCGACCGGGCGGCGGGCATGAGCTGCCCGGCGACGGTATATCCGCCTTCGCCGTCGAGGATCTCGCCCGGCACCAGGTCCTTTTTGGCGACCGCCACCGCGTCGGACCGCCAGCCGGTCGCCTGGCCCGTCGGCTCCCCCCGGCAAGCGACCGAGGCGACGGTGATGCCAAGCTCCAGCCCGATCAGATGCCACTTCTTGAACATGCAGGCGTAGCGGCCGGTCGGATCGGTCGCGAGGCCATATTCGCCGAAGCAGCGGGCGACATAGTCGTCGCCGGCCTCGAAGGTCACGAAGACTCCCCAGCGGATGTCGTCCTCGACCGGTGTGCCGTCGGGATAGAGCGACGACGCCACCTCGACCTGGCCCTTGTGATGCAGGACGCCGCCCTCCGCCGCCGGGCGCATGACAGCCGGCAGTTCCTCGATGCGCGCCGGCGGGTAGACAAGGCCGTTCGGCGCCGGGGACAGTCCGGTCGCGTTCGCGACCGCCGTGCATTCGATCGCGGGCTTGGTGCCGTCGAGGAAGGAGTTGAACATCTGCGGGTTCATGCCGCCGAGGCGCGCCTGTTCCGCCGACAGGCCGTAATGGTCCCAGACGGTATCCGGGGTCGAGCGCCGGTAGTCCGGCAGCCACTTGTGCCCGCGCCCGGCCGAAACGACCGAGAAGCCGGC
>CAYGKX010000322.1:2641-5262 GCA_964350225.1 uncultured Rhodospirillaceae bacterium
AAGGTCTAACTCGCCTCTCGCGTGAGCGCGTTGTCGACCAGTTCGCAGATCAGGGCCGGCTGGTCGCCGTAGGCGAGCGAATAGACGATCCCCGCCTGCCGCGCCTGTTCCGCCAGCCACGGGCCGCACAGGGCATCCGCCTCGACATTCACCATGACAATGTGCTTGCCCGTCTCGCAGGCCCGCCTGACATGCCGGACGCCGGCCGGCGGGTCGCCCGTCGCGTCGACCACGACCTCGACATCGGTCGCGTCGAAAAGCGCGTCGACATCGTCGGTGATCCAGGTCCCGCCTGTGCGCAGGGCCGCCGCATAATCCGCCGCCTCATACCGCTCTTCCGGCCAGCCGATCCGCCCGAGCATCCCCCGCGCCCTGTCCGGCGCGAGATCGGCGATGGCCGCGATATGCACACCCGGCGTGCGGGGCGCCTGGGCCAGATACATCGAGGCGAACTTCCCGCCGCCGATGATCCCGACCCGGATGGGATTGCCGTCGGCCTCGCGGGCCTGGAGGAGGCGGTGGAGGTTCATCGGGACACCCTTACTCCGCTGCCGCCACTTGGCGCGCCAGGTCGATGAGACAGTCGTCGGCCAGCGGCTCGATCGGCGTGAAGTCGCGATGGGCGATCCATTCGGGCCGCTTGAAGCGCCGGATGTGGTTGTCGACATGGCAGAGGGACAGATAGACCACCGTGCGGCCCCAGGGCGACATGTTCGGGGCGGAGCCGTGGACGATGTTGCCGTGGAACATGAGGACGGAGCCCGCCGGGCCCTTGGCCGAGAAGATGCCGCCGCCTTCCTCCACGAGTTCCGCGACCTTGCCGTGGTCGAGGGTCCAGAGAGGGTAGCTGGTTGTCCGGAGATCGTGACCCGCCTCGAGCACGCCGGCCTTGTGCGAACCGGGGATCATGTAGAGCGGGCCGTTGAACTCCGTCGCCTCTTCAATGAAGACGGCGATGTTCATCGCCCGGCATTCCGGCATCTCGTCGTCGCGCGACCAGGTCCCGTAGTCCTGATGCCACTGCCACACGTCGCCGTCGAAGGCGGCTTTCGCATTGACCTTGTACTGATGCATATACACCGGGCCGTCGAGCAATTGCATCACCGGCTCGACCAGGCGCGGGTGCCGGCCGAGCCGGCGAAAGGCCTCGTTGTAGAGATGGGCGGCGAATGCCGTTCTCGGGGTCGCGCCATCCTTCTCCCGGACGACCTCCTCCCGGTTTTGGGCATACACCTCGGCCGCCGCGTCGCGCAGGACGGCGACCTCCCTGGGCGCGAAAAGGCTGGGCAGCATGACGAAGCCGTCGCGGTCGAAATCCGCGAGCTGGTCCGGGGTGAGTTTCATGTCGTCCTCCCATCGCGGTGTCGGATGCCCGCGTTGGGAGAAGTATAGGCCTGAAGATCAACAGGATGAAGGCCGCGCGACGCTGACACCCAGCGGCCGGGAAAAACCCGGCGACCCTACCCCTTTTCCGGCAGCGGGTGACCGGGCATCAGATCGTAGGGATGGGCCCAGCCGGGCAACGCTTTCACCCGGTCCAGCCAGGCGCCGATATGGGGATAGTCCGCCCAGTCGACATTCCACTCCTCGGGCCAGAAGAGGTAGCCGACCATGGAGATATCGGCGATGGTCGGCCGATCGCCGAGGACGAAATCGCGGCCGTCCAGCCTCTTGTTCACGATGTCGAGCGCGACGTCGATGCGGCCGCGCAGGAACTCCGTCACCGGAGTGTCGCCCTGCTTCATGATCGAATAGAGGAAGCGGTAGGGGCCGATATAGCCGTTGAGCTTCTGGTTGTCGAAGAGGAGCCAGCGCAGGATTTCCCGCCGCTCCTCGTCGCTGTCCCAGCCGAACTTGCCGAAGGCCTGCGCGAGATAGTCGAGGATTACGCCGGACTGGGTGAGCCGGGTGTCGCCGAATTCCAGGACCGGCGCCTCGCCCATGACGTTGACCGTCTCCCGATATTCGGGCGAGCGCGTCTCGCCATTGAAGAAGTCGACGAAGCGCGGTTCCCAGTTCGCGCCGCACAGGTTCAGCATCAGCGCCGCGCGATAGGCGTTCCCGGACTGCGCGAAGCAATAGAGCGTGTAATCGGCCATGGGTCCCGTTCCCCTCTCCCGGTCTGGTTGCAGCGGGAGAAGTAGCGGGGCCGCGAGCGAAAGGGAAGGGGGCGTCCCCAATGCGACGCGATGCCCTCACCCTGAGCTTGTCGAAGGGTGAGGGTGGAAAGATCGGGAGCCTACTCCGCCGCCTGGGCCTCGAGCGTGTTGTCGACGATCACCGGCGTCTCGAAATAGCGGATCGTCGGCTCGTTGCCGAAACGCTCGACAATGGACGACCGCCAGGCGCCAGAATACATCGCCTCGGCCGCAGCCTTGGTCTCCCACAGATAGACGCCGCCGCCGACCTTCGTCTCCGGGTCGAACAGGTAGTATTTCCGCGCAAGCCCCGCCGCCCCCTGGAACCGCGGCACGCTCGCCTCGAAGAGAGCCTTGGCCGTGTCCCGGTCGGTATCGGCGGGAAGCTGGAAGTTCACGATGGCAGTGATCATGGCCGTTCCTCCTGTGACTGGAGGAAGGGTGGCACCGAGGGTTGATTAAGGCAAGGTGGGGCACTCAACA
>CAYGKX010000323.1:0-5207 GCA_964350225.1 uncultured Rhodospirillaceae bacterium
CGGCGGCGGCATCGTCGGAAAGGTCACCAAGGCGGGCGAGGGCTCCGAGGTCGAGGTCGAGATCGCGCCGGAAGTGAAGGTGAAGGTCGAACGCTCGACCATCATGGCGGTGCGGCCCAAGGGCACGCCGGCGGCGGCAAAGCCGGCCGATGCGGCCAACCAGGAGCGTCCCAGCATCCTGAAGCGCCTGCTCGGACGCTGAAAGCGACCCCTTCGACTTCGTGCCTGACGACTTAGCGGCGGCCTGCCCATGATCAACATTTCCCGCGCCCAGATATTCGCCATCCTCGCGGTCTGTTTATTGGGCATCGTCTTCGCCGCTCCGAATGTCCTCGACCGCAAGACGGCCGAGGACCTGCCGAGCTATGTGCCGAGCCAGCAGTTCAGCCTTGGCCTGGACCTGCAGGGCGGCGCGCATCTCCTCTTCAAGGTGGAGATGGCGGGGGTCTTCAAGACCAACCTCCAGGACCTCGTCAAGACGCTGCGCACCAACCTTCGTGACAAGGATACGCGGGTTCGGTACCTGAACCTGCGGGCGACCTCGAACGGGGCGGGCTTCAAGCTGGTAGAAACCAGTCAGGCGGACACGGCCCGCCGGGCGATCCGGAACGCCATCCGCGATCTGGACGGCGCCCAGAATGCGCTGACGGGGCAGGGACCCGCCTACGAGTTCGACATTGCCGATGACGGTCAGGTGTCGATCACCCTGACCGACGAAGGGCGTCGGAAGATCACCGAACGAACCGTGGAGCAGGTTATCCAGGTCATTCGGAAGCGTGTCGACGAAACCGGCGTGCGCGAACCGGTGATCCAGAAACAGGGCGAAGACCGGGTGCTGGTGCAGGTGCCGGGCATTTCCGATCCCCAGCGTATCAAGGACCTGATCGGCAAGACCGCCAAGATGACCTTTCATCTGGTCAACGATACCTCGACGGTGACGCCGGGAAGCCCGGCGCCCCGCGGGTCGCGCTGGGTGCATTACGAGAAGCGGGAGGGCCAGCAGACGCGTCCGCCGGAACTCATCTATGACGAGGTCGCGCTGGACGGCAAGCATCTGGTCGACGCGAACCAGAGCTTCGACCGCGGACTGCCCGTGGTGACCTTCCGCTTCGATGCGACCGGCTCGCGGATATTTTGCCGCATCACCCAGAACAACGTGAACAAGCGCTTCGCGACCGTGCTGGACGACATCGTCATCACGGCGCCGGTCATTCGCTCCCCGATCTGCGGCGGTACCGGCCAGATCGAGGGCGGTTTCACCGTCCAGAGCGCCAAGGACCTGTCCCTCTTGTTGCGTGCCGGCGCGCTGCCGACGAGCCTGACGGTCCTCGAGGAGCGCACGGTCGGACCCGGCCTCGGCCAGGATTCGATCGACGCCGGCAAGTTCGCGAGCGTGCTCGGCCTGATCCTGGTTGTCGTTTTCATGGTCGTCGCCTACGGGCGCTTCGGCCTGATGGCGAATGTCGCGCTGCTGATGAACCTCGTGCTGATCGCGGCGATCCTGTCCTTCCTGCAGGCGACCCTGACCCTGCCGGGCATCGCCGGTATCGTCCTGACGATCGGCATGGCGGTCGACGCCAACGTGCTGGTATTCGAGCGCATACGCGAGGAAGTGAGGGCCGGACGAACGCCGATGTCGGCGGTCGACACGGGCTACAGCCGCGCGCTGACGACGATTATCGATTCCAACCTGACGACCTTTATCGCCGCGCTGTTGCTCTATCTGTTCGGTTCCGGCCCCGTGAAGGGCTTCGGCGTTACATTGGCCGTGGGTCTCGCGACGTCGATGTTTACCGCGGTCATGGTCACGCGACTGATGGTCGTGACCTGGCTGGTTCGGAAGAAACCAGCCACCCTGCCGCTTTGAGGCCGCGAAGATGCTGTTGAAACTCGTCCCCGCCAACACCAAGATCAATTTCGTCCGCTTCCGCGGGCTCTACTTCGCGCTGTCCCTTCTGATGTTGCTGGCCGCCGGGGTGTCCTATGGCATCCAGGGCCTGAACTACGGCATCGATTTCGCGGGCGGCATCCTGGTCGAGGTCCGCGCGGTCGACGACAAGGGTCAGCCGAAGGCCGCGGATCTGAGCGCGATGCGGACGAAGCTGGGCTCGCTCAATCTCGGCGAGGTGTCGCTGCAGAGCTTCGGTCAGCCGTCCGACGTCTTGATCCGTGTCGAGAAGCAGACCGGCGACGAAGCTGCCCAGATGGCGGCAATCCAGAAGATCCGGGACGCGCTCGGCCAGGGCTACGAATACAGACGGCAGGAATTCGTCGGACCCACGGTCGGTGCGGAACTGATCGAGGACGGCGCCATCGCGACCATCCTCGCGCTGCTCGCCATCATGGCCTATGTCTGGTTCCGTTTCGAATGGCAGTTCGGCCTGGCCGCCGTCGCCGCGCTGGCGCATGACGTGTTCCTGACCATCGGCCTCTTCAGCGAACTCCAGATCGAGTTCAACCTGTCGACCGTGGCGGCGGTGCTGACAATTGCGGGCTATTCGATCAACGACACCGTCGTCGTCTTCGACCGCGTGCGCGAGAATATGCGGCGCTACAAGAAGATGCCATTGCCGGACCTGATGAACCGCAGCATCAACGACACCTTGTCGCGAACGTTGATGACAAGCGTGACCACGATGCTCGCGCTGCTCGCCCTCTATTTCTTCGGCGGCCCGGTCATCCAGGATTTTTCGATCGCGCTCATCTGGGGCATCATCATCGGCACCTATTCGTCGATCTGCCTCGCGGTACCGCTGCTCCTCCTGATGAACGTCAAGCGGGGACCGCGGGAAACGGACGATCCGGGCGAGGTGGCAGAGGGGTCGCCGGCCAAGGGCTGACATGCAGGTTACCGAAGGCGCACCCGGCGACCGTCAATTCATCGAAAGCTACGGCCCCGGCCGCTTCACGGTGAGCGGTGTCGAGCATTCGGGATCCATCCTTGTCTTTGCCGACCGGACGGAAGCCTTCCCGGTCGCCGAATTCGATAGGCTGACCGCGGAGCATCTTGCCGCCGCAATGGCCGATTCCGGCGTCGATTTCATTCTGTTGGGGTGTGGGGGATCGATCCGCTTTCCCGCGCGCGCCCTCCGCGATGCCGCCCGTGCGGCCGGTGTGTCGCTCGAACCGATGGACACGGGGGCCGCCTGCCGGACCTTCAATGTGCTGGCACTGGAGGAACGGCGCGTCGCGGCAGCGCTGATCGCGCTGTAAGCGCCCGTCAAGGATAAAGCCTTTCAAAAAGAAAACGGGGCCCTTCGCGGGCCCCGTTTCCGTTCAAGGTTGACGCCGGGACGTCAGGCCTTGGAGAGATTCTCCGCGACAAAGTCCCAGTTGACCAGGCTCTCGAGGAAGGTGGCCATATAGTCGGGACGGCGGTTCTGGTAATCGAGGTAATAGGCGTGCTCCCAGACATCCATGGTCAGGAGCGCCGTCTGGCCGTGGGCCATCGGCAGGTCGGCGTTCGGGGTCTTGGTGACCTTGAGGGTGCCGCCATCCAGCACCAGCCAGGCCCAGCCGCTGCCGAACTGGGTCGCGCCCGCGGTCTTGAACGCCTCGGCAAACTTGTCGTAGGAGCCGAAATCGGCGTCGATCTTCGCGGCGAGGTCGCCGGACGGGGCGCCGCCGCCGTTCGGGGCCATCGAATTCCAGTAGAAGGTGTGGTTCCACACCTGAGCCGCGTTGTTGAAGACGCCGGCTTTGGAGCTGTCACCCGCGACCGCCATGATGATGTCCTCGAGGCTCTTGCCCTCGAGGTCGGTGTCCTTGATCAGGTTGTTCAGGTTGGTGACGTAGGTCGCATGATGCTTGTCGTGGTGGAACTGGAGGGTCTGTTCCGAGATGTGCGGCGCCAGCGCGTTATGCGCGTAGGGAAGGTCGGGAAGGGTAATAGCCATCGTAAGTCCTCTCTCGTGTCTTGAGGCCGAGTTGGTTGCCTGTTGTCGCGGTTTGTCCGTTGCCCGTCCGGGGTGACCCGGAGCTCGCAACCGGCGCCTCGCCCCCCACGGGATGGCTGGCGTCATGCGGCCCCACCGCAGCCGGGCGTAATGTGTGACGGCGCGGCTTCAGGATCAACCGAAACCGCCATTCTGCGCCGCCACCATACAGAAGAGCATGGGCAGGGTCAGGGCCGTATTCACCCGCGAGACATGCAGGGCGATCCGGGCGGCCCGCTGCTTCTGTTCCGCTGTTGCCTCGACCATGCCGAGGACGCGCTTCTGGCTCGGCCAGATGACGAACCAGACATTGAACCACATGAGGATTCCCAGCCACATACCGACGCCGATGGTCGTCCATTGGGTCGACGTTCGCCCGATGCCGAGGCTCAGCGCCTCGACGAGATAGCCGTTCAGCCAGGCAACGACGATCCCGGTGGCGATTGTCGCCATCGCCGCCCATCGGAACCAGAAGAGGACGGCGGGCATGATGACCTTCGCCACCGCGGGCCTATGTTCGTCGGGTATCTTGGGCAGGTTCGGGATCTGGACGAAATTCAGGTAGTAGAGCAGGCCGACCCACATGATCCCGCTCAAGACATGCAGCCATCGAAACAGGAAACTCCACCAGGGCCGATCGAAAGACGGAAAGCCGTAAACCAGACCCATCGCGACGAAGAGAACCGCCAGCAGTATCAGACCGGAGAGAAGTGCACCCTTGAGACTTCTGAACATATCAAAATCGCTCCCTGAAATGACCCGGCATCTTACCGTGCTTCGGGCCTCTCTCGCCCTGCGGTTGTTTTACGACGATCCCGTCGATCGAGCGATGGCCGTCCCCAAGGGGCCGCACTGCACATGACGCAACTCTCCGATTGCGCCCGGCTTCTCCGGCAACACGACTACGACCGATTTCTGACCGGACTTTTCGCTCCGGCGGCGCGGCGCGAAGACCTTTATGCCCTTTATGCCTTCAATCTGGAGATCGCCCGGACCCGGGAAGCCGTGACCGAACCTATGCTGGGCCGGATAAGGCTTCAATGGTGGCGGGAGACGATCCAGGAAATCGTGGAGGGATCGGTCCGCCGCCATGAGGTGGCGGTGCCGCTGGCCGACGCGATCCGTCGCCGGGATCTGCCGCGCGGGTCGTTCGATGCCCTGATTGACGCCCGGGAAGCAGATCTCGACGATGTCGCGCCGGCGACCCTTACCGCTTTGACGGAATATGCGCGCGAAACGGGCGGTCGGCTGCTGTGTCTGGCCGGGCATCTT
>CAYGKX010000324.1:0-1098 GCA_964350225.1 uncultured Rhodospirillaceae bacterium
TCGGTCCCGCGGTCTGGTGCGCGGGTCTTTGCGATACCCTGGATCGGCTGTTCGACGCGAACGGGCCGCAGAGCCCGGCGGATGGCCCGAGAGAGGGCCGAACGGGCGGCACGACCGAGGGCGCAGCGGATACAGTGGCATGAGCGCGGCCCAACCCGGATGGTGCGGTATGGTCCTG
Organism: uncultured Rhodospirillaceae bacterium; assembly: GCA_964350225.1. Lineage (GTDB taxonomy): Bacteria > Pseudomonadota > Alphaproteobacteria > Bin65 > Bin65 > CAYGKX01. Next base: position 179 of record CAYGKX010000324.1, read on the forward strand.
GCGGGCGGCGCCGGAACCCGCCTTTATCCCTCGACCCACGTCGTCAACAAGCAGCTTCTGCCCATTTACGACAAGCCGCTGATCTACTACTCAATCAGCGTCCTGATGCTCGCCGGCCTGCGCGACATCCTCATTATTTCGTCGCCCGAGCACCTGGACAGCTACCGCCGCCTCCTGGGCGAAGGCGAACAGTGGGGCGTTCGCTTCAAGTATGTCGCGCAACCCCGCCCCGAAGGTCTCGCGCAAGCCTTCATCCTCGGCGAGACCTTCATCGACGGCCGCAATTCCTGCCTCGTGCTCGGTGACAACATGTTCTATGGCGCCGGCCTTCAGCGGGTGCTGCTCGAAGCCCGGGAACGAACAACCGGCGCGACCGTCTTCGCCTATCGGGTGGAAGACCCTGAACGCTATGGCGTCGTGACCCTCGACGCGGACCTCAGGCCTGTGGAGCTTGTCGAGAAGCCCCAGGACCCGAAGTCGCACTGGGCGGTTACGGGTCTCTATTTCTACGACGGACAGGCCAGCGCGCGGGCCGCGAGCCTGAGCCCTTCCCCACGCGGGGAACTCGAGATCACGGATCTCAACCGCCTTTATCTCGAGGCCGGCGAACTGTCCGTCGAGCGATTGGGCCGCGGCTTCGCCTGGCTGGACACGGGAACGCACGATTCGATGCTCGAGGCCGCGGAATTTGTCCGCGCCGTGCAGCATCGCCAGGGCGTCCAGATCGCCTGCCTGGAGGAGATCGCCTTCTCCAAGGGCTGGATCGACGACGCGTCCCTCGCCGCTTCCGCCGCGCGGTACGAGAAGACAGCCTACGGCGCCTACCTGCGGCGGCTGCTGCCCGACTGACCCCCATGGCCGACAGCTCCTCGAGGCCGACTGACCCCGGTCAGGCGCCCGAAACCAGTTCCAGCACCGCC
>CAYGKX010000324.1:1108-5200 GCA_964350225.1 uncultured Rhodospirillaceae bacterium
CGCGACTCGGCTCCTCCTGCACCGCGCTCAAGACCCGGCCGACCCGGCTGTCCGGATCCGCGAAATCGTTCGACAGGTCGAAATGGTTCCGGCCCGGTACCTCCTCCGCGATCGCGGGATGGCCCGCCGTCCGCCACGCCGCCGCGAAAGCCGCGCCCTGGCGACGGAATTCGTCCAGTTCCCCTTCGCCCCAGAGCACGGTCAGCGCGGGCGCATTGGCGGCGGGGACATGCTCGATGGCGCTGATGCGCCGCGCCGCCTGTTCGGTCAGCTTGAGAAAGTCGTTCCGGGCGCTGAGGATCACCGGCTCCAGATCGTAGGGACCGCTGACGGCCAGGGCGCGTTTGATCGCGTCGACCGGCAGGCCGAAATCGCCCTGCCAGCCCCCCGCGACCAGATTGCCCACCAGGTGCGCGCCGGAGGAATGGCCCATCACGTAGATCTTTTCCGGATCGCCGCCATAATCCGCCGCATGACGATATGCCCAGGCGACCGCGGCCCGGGCCTGGCGTACCTGTTCGGGCAGTGGCTCCGATGGAACGAGAGCGAAATCGACCGCAGCGAAGAGAGCGCCGGCGCCCACCACCATCGGCGCCGCGAAGCCGGCATGGTCGAGGTCGAGGGAGCGCCAGGCGCCGCCATGGAAATACAGGACGACCGGGGCGGAGCCGTCGCCCCTCCCATACAGGTCGAGCCGCGCGGCCGGATGCGGGTCGTAGGAAACATTGCGCACAACCGGCAGCGTCTGGCGCGCCTTGTCGGTGCCCTCCTTCCAGACCTTCTGATACGGCCCGAGGTCCGGCACCAGCGTGCGTTGGTCGTATTGCCGGTCGAGTTCTGCCTGCGTGTAGTTTCGATATACGATGTCGGTCATACGCTGCCCCGTTTTGTGCAGCGCAATCGTAGAGGCGCCGATCCGTTCGAACCAGCGCATATCGGACATATTGGCCCGCCGGCAGTGGGCCGTGATCTTTCGTTCGCGCGGTCGGACACGGGGCCGCGATACTCAAAGCTAGGTCAATTGCCCTTCTCGTGGGTCATATTTGCATCTCCTCAGATGAGGCTGCGAAAGAGTCTGATGACGAGCAGGACGATACGCGACGCACTATAGAGCTCCAGGTTCGTCATCTTGACGACAGGTGACGGCAGGCCGGCCGTTTCGGGAATCCATGCCAGACCCATTTCCGCCCGCTGCCGCTCAATGACAGCTTTCATCGCTGCGCCGTAGGCCGCGTGTCTGTTGTACTTCATGGATCCCGCCCCCTCAAAAGGCCCCGCGTTTCGCAGTGGGCGGCGTGTCGAACGGATCGACCGTCTCGCGGGTCCAACGCGATCGGACCTGGCTTTCGCCAAGCTCGCGGCGGGCGCGGTCGACTGCAAATTTCGGATAGAGGCGCAGGCTGCGCGGCTCGTCGTTCGGGGTGCGGGTCATCTTTGTCTCCGGTATTCGGTGGCCTCTCGGGGAGGGCCTTTGCCATTGTGTGAGACCTTTGTCTCACGGCTCGAAACCAGAAGCAGTGACAGCCGTCACCGTGGAACGAAATCGTCTGTCAGGCGGCGGGGCATCGAGCTCGGATACACCCCGGCCTGTCATCGGACCGACGCTGTTCGAACTCGGATGGCGGCGAATGCGCAGTCGACGTCGTTCCGATGCGTATCGTTCTAAGCCTCAATCGCCGAACAAGTCGCCGTCCCGAAGCATGGAGGTCAAGAGATCGAGGAAACTCGTCACCGTCTCCTTCTCAGCTTTCTCGTCGATAGCCCCGGCGGTCCCAGCGACGTGGTTGACGGAATACTCCTCGCGATGGGCTTCCCCCAAGGCCTTCATCTCGTTGCACATGTCGGCGATCTGGTTGCGGTTCATCTTCGTCTCCTCGGTTTCGCGCTGACTGATGAACCTGTTTCGCACCGATCCCGAAACCTTGCAGTGACCCCCGTCACGTCCGGTCTGGCGCGCGGTTACGTGTCGTCCAGATAGTCCTTGATGTCCACCTGCCCCCAGTCCTTCGGCCAGCGGCGCTCGAAATCCGCGACGTTGAGCCTCTGCTTCACCGTTGCGTCGATCCCAATCTTGCCGCTTGTGCGGTTGAAGGGGTCGCCGGGGATCGGCGTCGCCGACGGATCGCCCGGATGGCCACGGGTGGTCGGCACGACGAAGACGTCGTTGGCCGGGTCGCAGCGCGTCGCGATGGCGTGATAGACGGCGCCTGGGTCCTCGATATTCGTGTCGTCGGAGATGGCGACCGCCATCTTCGAGTTGTTCAGGGGCGTCGTCATCATGGTCATCAGGGCATCCTGCATGACCCCTTCCCGCGTCGGACCCTCTACTTGAAGAATGCAGGATAAGGCTCCGCCCCAGCTGGGAAATCTGATGTCCTTGACCGGCACACCCATCTCGCTCAGCCGGTTGTAGAGAACCGCCTCGTGACAGAGACGCGGCAGCGCCTGGTGATCGGTCTCGGGCACTGTCTGAACCGCGCGGTAGATGGGCTTGTCCTTCCGCATCGTGATGGCGGTGAATCTGACCGGGGGCTGCGGCGCCTTCGGCGGGATGCCGTACATCTGCGGGCTGGGGCCGCAATCCAGGAGGGCCGTCTCGCCCAGTTGAAGGAGCCCCTCGATCACGATCTCCGCATGGGCGGGGACCTTCAGGTCGATGGTCTCGCAGGGCACGAACTCGACATCCTGGTCCATGATCGTGCCGAAGATGTCGACCTCGCCCCAGCTGTCGATATGGAGGCCGGAATAGTTGCCGGCGATCTCATAGGCCGGAGGCACCCCTGCGACGAAGGCGATAGGGACCTCGGTGACTCCCATCGCCTTGTATTTCTCGAAGATGACCGTGGTGTCGCGCGAGACGAACAGGCTGAAACCCGTGTTCGGCCCGGTGATCGTCGTCATGGCGTTCATGACGTTGTAATGGCCCGTCTCCGGATCCTTGACCCAGTTCATGCAGGTCATCATCGGTTCGGGATCGTGGTCCGAGTGGTAGCAGATCGGCAGTTGCCGGACGTCCACGTCGTCACCGGTGAGGACGACTTCCTTGACCGGGCCGGTCTTGACGTCGACCACGCCCCGCGGCGGCTGGCGCAGGCGGTAGGCGAGGGTGGGCAGGTAATCCGCCTCGCTGACGCCGAGTGCGCGGGCCTGCAGGTTACGGTGCTTGACCAGAATGTCGAGTACCCGGAAGCCGGGTTTCTCGATGATGTTCTCGAACAGGACCGGCCCCTCGCTTTGCGCGACGATGGCACCGATATGCTTGATGCTCACCGGCTTTGTAATGACGGTAACGACATCCTCGTTCGTCTTCAGATAGCCGCGAAGATCGGGGTCGAGAGCGAAATTCTGCCCCTCGGCGGGTGCAGGTGCGGGCGGAAAATCGGGTCGTCCACGGACCGGTGTATACACGTCGTCCCTCGCTTCATTGTCGTACCGGGATCCACCGTTGGCGGATCGCTCAATTGAATACACTAAGGACTCGCGCGGAGCCGCGACAGTCCGCTGATGAGCACGCCCATCGTCCCAGTGCCCTCTCCGTCGCGCCGCGGCATCGAATCCGCCCGAATTCTTCGCCCGAATGCCCCATTTGCGCCGCGCGGCCGCCACCGTCGCGGGCTCTAGTCTTGCCGGCCCGGAAGACATGGCCGCTGCCGGGTGTGACGAGCGTCACCGACGGAGTTCCCCGGCCCGGCGAGCGTACCGGCCGGTCCCGCGACGTGGAGAATGCAATGATCCAGCGCATCGATCCAACCCGTTCCACCGCCCCATCGGCCGGACGGCTTGGAAGACTCCTGGCCGTCCTGGTCGTCGCCGGCGCATTGGGTGCCTGCAGCGTCTCCGCCGGCGGCCTGTCGGCCTATCAAGCGGACTCCTCCCATGGCTGTCGCCCGGGACCGACCAAGACCGTCTGCCCCAGATGACCGCCAGCCACCTTTAGACGACCGTCGTCTTCCTCTATAAATCGTTTGATCGACCGGAAGTGTCGAACCATCGGAGGAGGAACCGACCATGAGAAAAATCAGCGTTCGATTCGCCGCGGCCGCCGCGCTTCTGGCCGCCGGCACCCTGTCCGTCCCGCTCGCCACTCAAGCG
>CAYGKX010000325.1:0-5184 GCA_964350225.1 uncultured Rhodospirillaceae bacterium
GTGACTGGTCCGGAATAGGCTGGGACGACGGCTCCGATATCCGGCAGTGTCGCGTCGAGGGCGATCTCGGAGCTTCCTGCGAGATAGGTTCCGTCAGCTTTCACAATTGCCGCGTAGGGGCCGCGAGCGTCGAGAGAGACCAGCCAGGCGCCGCTGTCCTGCTGGGCGGCATCGGCCGTCGCTTCGAGCGCGCCGGGGATGCCCGGCGCGAAGGCCGAGACCCGCGGCACGTCGACCACGAGCCTGACATCCGTTCCGGCGGCTCCGACAGCGCCTTCCACCTGGGCCACCGCGTCTTCCGGGCCGGAGGCGTCGACATCGACCTGCCAGCGCCCATCGCCGAGTTCCGCGGCATTGCCCGTGACGCGGACGGCGCCGGCGACCTGCGGGACGATCGGGGAGAGGTCCGGCACCGAAATGTCGAGATCGAGGTCGCTCTTGCCGCCACCTGCGACGCCCTCGATGCGGGCGACAGCCTCATAGGGACCGGACGCGTTGAAAGCGACGTTCCAGAGCCCGTCGCCTGCCTCGCTGGCCTTGCCTTCTGCCCTGAGGGAGCCTGTGAAGCCGGGCGCGAGCGGGGCGATGTCGGGCAAGGCGGCGGTAAAGGCGACCTCGCCGGGGCCGCCGCCGACCTTGCCGTCGAGATCGAGGGCCGACGCATAGGGGCCGCTTCCGTCGAGCGCGAAGCTCCAGCCGCCCGCAGCGGTTTCGGCGGCCCGTCCGGTCAGGGCCAGCGCGCCGCTATGGCCGGGAACGAGCGGGGCAATGTCGGGAAGGCTCAGGTCGAGCGCGATATCGCTCTGGCCCGGCGCGACGAGCCCCTCGACGGCGGCGGCGAGTTCGTAGGGGCCGCCGATATCGAGGTCGACATTCCACTGGCCCTGATCCGCTTCCGCCGCGCTGCCCTTTATCGTGACCGGGCCTTCATGGCCCGGAACGATGGGCGCGATGTCGGGCAACGACAGGTCGAGCGTCACGTCGCTTTCGCCCGGCTTGACGCGGCCCGCCACCTGTCCGGCGAGCGCATAGGGTCCGTCCAGATCGAGACCGACCTGCCAGTCCCCCGGGGAGTCTTCGCGCGCCGTACCGCGCAACGCCAGGCTGCCCTCGTAGTCCGGCAGGACAAGGCCGACATCTGCCAGGGCGGCCTCGAAACCGAGATCCGAGGCGCCGCTGCCGACACGGCCCTTGGCATCCGCCTCGATGCCACGGCTCTTGAGTTCGAAACGGTCCAGCGTCGTGCCTTCGGTATCGCGACGAATGGCGGTGGAGATCGTCACCGGGCCGTCGAGCAGGCGGTCGGCCGTTTCCTCGGCGATGGTCAGGCCGTCCCCGGACAGGTCCGCGGTCACGGCGAATTCGCCTCCGAGCGGATCGCCCTGGCCGGACAGGCGGGCGGAGACTGCGCCGGTCAGGGGGCGGCCGGCAAGGGCGGAATATCGTGCGAGATCGTCGGCCCAGAGGCGCCCGGAGCCGGAGAGTTTGACGCTGCGCTCGGCGATCCGGACATCGCCGACGATATCGGCGCCGAAATCGCTGCCGTCGGCATAGAGCCGGCTGATATCGAGCGCGCCGCCCTGGCGCCAGTTCAGCGCCGCGCCTCCCGACAGGGTCTTGCCGATCGCGTCCGCCAGTGCCGGGTCGGTCATAGCAAGCCCGGCAAGGTCGAAGAGCAGGTCGGCGGTGATCGCCGCGCCGTCCTCGTTCGTGATACGGCCAGTGCCGTCGAGGCTCAGCTGGCGGAGATCGGCAGCATCTGTGTCGAGCCCGGTCACGTCTGCCTGCAGCGCCCAGCGGTCGCTCTGGGCTGCATCGAAGCCCGCATTGAGCGTGACGGTTTCGAGGAAGGTGGCGGGGCCGGAGACCGGCAGGCGCAACGGTGCACCGTCCTCACGGCCCATGCGGCCGATGACCTCGAAGGCGGTCGGCATGTTGTCGGGGCCGAGCGACAGGTTGCCGGAAAGGTTCAGCGCCTCGGTGGTGAGCGCGAATTCCGGAAGGTTGAAGCCGGTCTCGGCAGAGCGGCTTCCGCGGGCGGTCAGCCGGATATCATTGCCGAAGAATTCGTGGAACTCCGGCGGCAGGAGCGGTGTGACATCGCCGCCGAGATCGACCGCGAAGCCGGTATTGCCGTCGTCGTCGCCGGTGAGGCTCACGCGTCCGGCCACCCGGTCCTCGCCGTCCGTTCTCAACCCGATATCGGCGGTGAAATCGGTGAGCGGGCCCTCGCCCGCGACCTTGAGATCGATGGAGGGGCTGCCCGGCAGCTTGATCAGGCTGCCGACAAGGCCGCCGGGCTCTTCGCTCAGGTCAAGGTCGAGCGACAGGATCCCGGTTTCATTGACGAATCCGCCGTTGAGCAGGATCCGGTCGGACGGGCCGTCGAGGCGGCGCGTGTCGAGCGTGACCTGTCCCTCTCCGTCGGCCAGCTGCACAGCGCCATTCAGGCCCAGGACCGCTTCCTGGCCCAGCACGGTTTCGCCCAGCTCGGCGCGTTCGATGGCGAAATTGTCGATCCGCACGGAGATCGGCAGTTCCGGAAGGGCAAAGCCCCGCGCCTCGGCGTCGGGCGTCTCCGGCAGCACGGTCTCGTCTGCCGGGGCCGGGGCGGGCAGGCGTTCGACGATCAGCTCGCCGGCGGAAAGATTCGCCACGCTCAGGTTTCCGCGCAGCAAGGCCGCCCGGCTCCAGTCCAGCTCCGCATCCCGCAGGATCAGCCAGACACCCTCGTCGTCGGCAATGGTCATCTCGCCAAGGCGCGCCGCCCCGGTCAGAAGCCCTTCGAAGCCGCGGATCGTGACCTCGCGGCCGCTCGCGGAGAGCTTGTCCTGCAGGAAACGCTGGATCATTCCGCCGCCATCCTCCTGCGCCGGAGCGGACACGGGGAGGGCGAGGAAAATGCCGGCAAGGGCGGCGTGGCGGGCAAGTCGCATCAGAAAGCCTGTCCGATCCCGATATAGAGTTGAACCTTGTCGGCGTCTTCCGGCCCGCCGCTCACCGGCGTGGCCACATCCACGCGGATCGGGCCGAAGCCGGTCTTGTAGCGGACGCCGAGACCGGCGCCGGACATCCAGTTGCCGGAGCCGTCGTAGAATTCCTCGGCGCCGACATATCCCGCGTCGTAGAACCCGACGACACCGATATTTCCGGCAACGTAGCTGCGAACCTCTCCGGACAGGGCGACATAGGAGCGGCCGCCGACGATGGTTCCGTCGAACACGCCAGAGCCGAGCGATTGGTACGGCTGGCCGCGAACGGAGCCGCCACCGCCGGCGAAAAAGAGGTAGTCCTGCGGCGCGTCGGGGATATCCGGACCGACGAGGCTGCCGAATTGCAGCCAGCCGGCCAGCACGGTGTTCCGTTCTTCCCCGAAACCGAAATATTTCCGCGCGTCCAGTTCCAGCGACGCGCCGTTTTCCATGTTGTCTATGCCGGCGAAGGGGCGAAGGTCGGTGCCGATATAAAAGCCTTTGGTCGGATCGAGTTCGTCGTCCCGCTTGTCCCAACGCACCAGAAACGGGAAGGAGAACATGGAATATTCGCGGAAGCCGAAGGCATCCTCGACCTCGGAATAGCGAAGGTCGATTCCGCCGGAAATCTCGAGGTCGTCGGTGGCGTGCCAGGCAAGGGCGCCGCCGATCTCGGCAAGGTCGGAAGTGTAGCCCGGATCGTCCTCATGCTCCAGTCGCGCCCGCAGGATACCGTCAATGTCCGGATTGAACGTCGCGGGCCGACTGAGAACGACGGAGAACAGGTAATCGACGCCGTTATCGGGCTCCGTCGTGCCGATATTCTCGATGTCGAGATCGAAGCGCAGGTTCTCGGCGCCGCCGAACAGGTTGCGATGCATCCAGTAGGCGTTGAACCGGCCACCTTCCTGGCTGGAGATCTCGACGCCGACGCCAAGTCGGCGGCGTTTCTGCTCCAGCACATCGGTCTCGATGGCGATCTGGTCGCCCGGGCCGACCTCCTCGGCCTCGCGCATGGATACCGAACGGAAGGCGCCGGAACGGCGCAAACGCTCGGAGGAATCGTTTATCTCGTCGGGGCTGAAGGTCTCGCCCGTCGGCAGGCCGGCGATCGCGACCACGCGTTCGGTGCGCACCCGCTTGTTGCCGCGCACGATCATCGGGCCGAAACGCAATTTCGGCCCGGGATCCACCGTCAGGCGCGAAGCGATGGTGGAACTGGCGTGGTTGGCGGTAATGTCCTCGTCGACCAGCGTCGCCTTTGCATGGCCGGCATCGCGCCAGGCACTGGTCGCGCTGCTCGCCGCCTGACCGATCAGGCCGGATTCGGCGACCTGTCCGGGTGCATAATCGTCGGGAAGGTCGGTTGCCGGGGCGAGCGGTTTCACGCTGGCCTCCGAGAAGGTGAATTCCGGGCCGGGTTTCACGATGATCTCGATGGACCGGATCGAGCTGGGCGGGGAGAGGGGAGGGATGTCTGCCGCCTCCCGCCCGTCGATCTTCACATTGACGACGCCGCCATAGCGGCCCATCCCGTAGAGCACGGAGACCATGCGCTTGTATTCGGCGCGGGCGGTGGCGAGAAGCTCCTCGGGGCTGGTGCGGTCCTCGTCCTGCGCCTGCAGGATCATCGAAGACTGCTCCAGCCGGTCGGCCAATGCCTTGTCCGCGCCGGGTACGCTGAAGGTGACGGTTTCGAGCGCAAGGGAAGGACAGGCGCTGCACATCCCGATCGCCATGGCTGCCAACCACGTTTTCCTGGAGCAGGTGTCTTTCATCGCTCGGTCCCTCGCCTGCATTCGCCTGGCCGGTCGTTCGCCGCGACCTGTCCTGAACTTGTTTCAACGGTCTTATAGCGGGAGCGGCTCCCTGACCAAGTCAGAAGAAGGTATTCACGTTCGGTTTCTGTCCAAATTGCCTTTTTCGGGCGAAAAACCGCCGCGCGATGGTGCGCTCTCCTGGGCGAGACGTCGGACACCTGCTGGTCGTCGCGGATGGCGGGCATTTCGTCGCCTGGGCACCGGCGTGCTTCCGTGACTGTTGTGCATCCGCAGCAACTGCGCTTTGATCCGTCAAGGCGCAAAGCCGCGGGGGAAAATCATGGCCGGACAGACGATCACCGTAGCGCAGCAGAAAGGCGGAAGCGGCAAGACCACGCTCGCGGTCAACCTGGCGGTACATCTGCTTGGCGAAGGGCACAGCGTCGCGGTTC
>CAYGKX010000326.1:0-2209 GCA_964350225.1 uncultured Rhodospirillaceae bacterium
TTATACTCAAATAATTATATCTCTTTTTTCATCATAAATATGACCTCATCCTGAGCCTGTCGAAGGATGAGACGACGGGCGCCACTCCCGCCTACAGGATCACGTCCGCGTGCATCGCGCCGCCCAGTTCGATGTTGTGGGAATAGTCGACCGGTATGTCGATCAGGACAGGGCCGTCGAGCTCCATCGCCTTCCTGAGGGTCGGACCGAGTTCGTCGGGGCGCTCGATCCGGAAGCCCCTGGCGCCGAACGCCTCGGCATATTTGACGATGTCTACAGGGCCGAATTCGACGCCCGACGTCCGGCCGTATTTCATCCGTTCCTGGAAGGCGACCATGTCGTAGGTGCCGTCGGTCCAGACCATGTGGACGAAGTTGCACTTGAGACGGACCGCCGTTTCCAGCTCCATGGCCGAGAAGAGGAAGCCGCCATCGCCGGAGACAGACAGCACCTTGTCCCGCGGCCGGGCCAGGCAGGCGGCGATGGCCCAGGGCAAAGCGACCCCCAGCGTCTGCTGGCCGTTCGAGATGAGCAGTTGCTGCGGCCTGAAACTGTAGAGATAGCGCGCGTGCCAGATGTGGAAGGAACCCATGTCCAGCGCCATCGTGACGTCGTCGGTCATCAGCGGCTGCAGTTCGCTCATGATCCTGAGCGGATGAACAGGAAACCCGGTCCGCTCCGCGCCTTTCGCGCGGACCTCTTCCAGCTGGTGGCGGACAAGGCCCAACTCGACATTGCCGCTGACCCGGTCGACCGGATCGAGCCGCCCGGACATTGCCCCGAGGGTCGCGCCAATGTCCCCCGTCAGCTCCAGGGTCGGCCGGTAGTCCGTGTCGATCGCCGCGGGCACGCAGTCGATATGAATGACAGTGCGGTCGCTGCCCTTGTTCCAGAGCTTCGGGTCGTACTCGATCGGGTTGTAGCCGACGGTCACGACGAGGTCGGCGGCGTCGAGCAGCCGGTCCGCCGGCTGGTTGTGGAAGAGCCCGACCCGTCCGGCGAAACAGGGCAGGAGGTCGCGGGACACGACCCCGGCCCCCTGGTAGGTACAGGCGGTGGGTAGCGACACGGCGCCCAGCAGCGTGCGGACGGCCAGCGCCACGTCCGGACGACTGGCGAGCATGCCGAGCAGGAGGACCGGCCGCTTCGCCCGGTTGATCAGGGCCGCCGCGTCGGCGATCGCGTCTTCCGCCGCCGGGCCAAGCCGGACCGGCGCAACCGGCGTCAGTACGCGGTCCGGCGCGTCGCCGACCATGACGTCCATCGGCAGGCTGACGAATGCCGCCCCCTGGCGTCCTCCCTCAGCCGCCCTGAAGGCATTGGCGACGACCTCTCCGATCTCTGCCGCGTCCTCGATCTCGACGCTGTAGCGGGTCACCGGCCGGAAGAGGCTGACCGTATCGAGGCTCTGGTGGGTCTGCTTGAGAAGCTCCGCCCGCGGCACCGCGCCGCCGAAGCCGATCACGGGCATGCCCTCGGAATTCGCCGTCGCAAAGCCGGTCACGAGGTTGGTGCAGCCCGGCCCCGAGGTGACGATGCAGACCCCCGCCTTCCCGGTCAGCTTGCCGACGCCGGCCGCAATGAAGGCCGCATTCTGCTCGTGCCGGCAGACGACAGTCTCGATCCCGGATTCCGACAGCACGTCGAAGACGCGATCGACCTTGGCCCCGGGTATCCCGAAGACCCGTTCGACCCCCTGGGCCTTGAGATTTCTGACGAGAACATCGGCTCCGGAAACGGTCATGACGGGTCCCTCGCTCGGCTCGTGGGTTGATCGATCATGGTTGAGGCCGACCCGTCAGGCTAGCGTTCGGCCTTGTCGAGGTCGGCAGACGGATCCCCCGTGAGATCGGCCTCGAGAAACCCCGATGTCTCCGGGATGGCCATCCGGAAGTCGCTCGAATGTTCGACACCGACAGTCAGATCGGGTGCCCGGCAGTCCAGCACGTGGCCCCCGCCCTGCCGGTCGTCCGTCAGGAAATGCAGATGGTAGCCCGCGACATTCACCGTCTTGGCGTATTCCGGCGTCCAGAAGCCGACCATCGTGCCGCGAACGTCGTGAAACTCGAATTCCGCCTGCTTCCCGGCGCTCTCGACCAGGGTCTCGTGCTCCTCCGCCTTGCAAACGGTCCGGGTCTTCACGTAGTCGAAATGGCCATCGGCACGCAGGGCGAAGAACATGTTCTCGGAGTTTCGCAGCACATCGAGC
>CAYGKX010000326.1:2219-5168 GCA_964350225.1 uncultured Rhodospirillaceae bacterium
CCTTCCACCAGCCGTTCAGCATCGGCCCGCCGGAAAGCACGATCGCCGGAATGTCCACCGTCCGCTCTGGCTCGAAATGGGTGACCACGGCAAAGGGCACGAGCGCCGCCGTATCCGGCTGCGTCACGCTGCCATCCCCCCGCGCCTGATAGCAGTGCCCGTCGATCACGACCATCTCGCCATCCAGATCCTCGAAGGTGCCGAGCCCGAAATCGCCATGATCGAGCAGGGTGCCGACCGACACCGCACCCTGATAGACACCCGCGACCAGCGCGCCCGCGGTCGAGACCTGGAACAGGGTGGCATGGTCGATCTGTAGGTGGTCGGCCAGCGCCGACATGGCCATATGGGACAGGGATTCGCCTGTCGCGGCGCGCTTCGCCAGCATCGCGTCCCACAACGACTGAGAGATGTCTATCTTGAGTTCGGGCATGTCGTCCCCCCTGCCGTCTTTCCCGTCCCGGGCCCAAGCCTAGCGCCGATCTGACGAAGATAAGATTACCCGCACCTGACGAGGCCGGATGGCAGCAAGAGCAGGTGAGCGGTGCAGTGCCTGCAATCGCTGCTGCCGAACCCCGGGACGACAGCATGCGCGCCCCGTGCGAGCCAGGATGCCACCAAGGCGCATTCATTTCCGCCGGGAAACCCAGCCGCACCGACGACCGGCGCCACCGTCGTCAGCCGGTCGATATGCCAACGAACGGATTTCTCCCGTTTGCGGTGCCGGGCGACGCGCGCCGCCATGCCGCCCGGGCCCCGCGCGCTGCCGCAATAGACATACCGCCCCGCCGGCAGCTTCAACGGCCGGCCGCGGAATATTATGTCCAGCGGCCCGGAAAGCTCGACGAACAGCTCGTAGGCGCCGGGCAGCGCAGGGAGGGGCTGCTCTGCAGCCGCCGCGCTCACCGCATCCGCCGCCGCAAATGCTGAAGCAGGTCGATCCGCGTCACGAGGCCGAAATAGGTGCCCCCCTCGGCAATGATGGCGACATATCCCTCGGCGATCTGGCGGCGCAGTTCCTCGAGGCCGGCCGACGGCGGCAGGGTCGTCAAATTCCTGGCCATGACCGATCTCACCGGATCGCCGAAGCGTTTGGGTGTCGAAAAAACGGCCTGCAGGATGTCGGCCTCGTCGATCAGCCCGACGATCCGTCCCTCCTCGACCACGGGCAACTGGGAAACGCTGTATTGTTTCATCCGGCCGTGGGCGGTCGACAGGCTGTCCTCCGGCGACACGACCACGTCATCCTGCTCCCAGTGCCGCCGCGCAATCAGGTCACGCAAATCGCCGTAGGTCTCCCGCTCCAGAAAGCCCTGATCGAGCATCCAGTGGTCGTTGTACATCTTGGAGAGATACCGGTCGCCGCCGTCCGGCACGATGAAGACGATGCGCTTCGCCGTCTTCTGTTCGCGGCAATAGCGCAGCGCTCCGGCGAGGATCGTTCCCGTCGAGCTTCCCCCGAAGACCCCTTCCCGCCGCAGGAGTTCCCGCGCCATCGTCAGGCTTTCCCAGTCGCTGACCGTGTAGGCCCGCGAGATCGTCGACATGTCGCAGAGGGGCGGCAGGACATCCTCGCCGATCCCCTCGACGATCCATCCGCGGGCCTCGACCTCTCGTCCCGACGTCACATAGTCGGCGAGGATGGAGCCCTCAGGGTCGGCCAGGACGAGTTCCGTCCCCGGCGCGTCACGGCGGAGGCAGGCGCCGATGCCGGCTGCCGTCCCGGCGGTGCCGATGCCGCAAACGACAGCGTCCACCTCGCCCCCCATCTGGGCCAGGAGCTCCGGCCCGGTCCCCTCCTCATGGGCACGCGGATTGTCCGGATTGCGATGCTGGTCGACATAGAAACCGCCCGGCGTCTCCAGAGCGACGCGACGAGCGATGGTCTGATAGTGCTCCTCATGGCCGAAGGGAACGTCGCTGCGGGTGACGATGACCCGGGCGCCCAGGGCGCGGATCGCCTGGATCTTCTCCTGGCTCATCTTGTCCGGGATGGCGATGACGACCTCGTAGCCCTTTTGCCGGCCGATCAGCGCCAAGCCCAGGCCGGTATTTCCCGAGGTGGATTCGACGATCGTACCGCCCGGCCGCAAATCGCCCCGCGCTTCCGCGCCCTCGATCATGGTCAGCGCGATGCGGTCCTTGATCGAGCCGCCGGGGTTGAAATACTCCAGCTTCGCGAAGAGCCGGCAGAGCCCCGTATCGAAGCGGGTGATCTCGACCATCGGCGTACCGCCGATCAGCGCGACGGCCCCGGGCGCGAGGGAACGGAGCGGGCGCGGACCGGCCGGACCGCCCGCTGCACGTTCACATCCTTCGGTCCTTGCCATGCTTTCCGGCACGGGAGCCCCTCGCGGCCGACGAACAGCTATGCCCAGTCTAGACGATCCGGTCGCCGGCGTCGCCCTTTCCGGCAAGACACCGCCGGACAGCCAGCGGTCACAATTCCGCAATCGCCCGCAGTAACAATGGGGCACTGCGTCCGGCGGGGCCTGTGTCCGGCACCCGCGCCCCACGACACGACCGCAGCATCGAACGGATCATGGCGAAGCACGAGAAAAAGAAGAACCGGAAGAAAGAGAAGAAGAAGTCAGCCAAGTCCCGTACCCGTCGGCCCGCCATCCCTTCCGGCGGCGACGAACGATATTTCAGTTTGCGCCTCGACCGGACGACCGATGCGGATACGCCATTGGTCGATTACCTGCGCATCGGCAATCCGTCGTCGGACGCGATGTACGACCAGATGACGACGATCGAGGACCACGCGATCGACGTCATGACGGGCGACGAGGCAATGGATTCAAGCCTCGACAATCTGGGGACCGCCGGCGAGTTCAGCTACACACCCGGCAGCAGGACCCGATATGTCGGCGGCGACGATTTCGAACGGGTCGCGGGTGATGCCTGGAAGGTCTACGGCAGCTACCACGAGGTCGTGATCGCCCAGGA
>CAYGKX010000327.1:0-5150 GCA_964350225.1 uncultured Rhodospirillaceae bacterium
TTGTCGACGCCCTGCACATACATCGCCAGCCGCTCCAGCCCGTAGGTCAGCTCGACGGACACCGGATCGCAGTCGAAGCCGCCGACCTGCTGGAAATAGGTGAACTGCGTCACCTCCATGCCGTCGCACCAGACCTCCCAGCCGAGGCCCCAGGCGCCCAGGGTCGGGCTCTCCCAGTCGTCCTCGACGAAACGGATGTCGTGCGCCAGGGGATCGATGCCGAGCGCGCGGAGGCTGTCGAGATACAGCTCCTGACTGTTCGGCGGCGACGGCTTCAGGAGGACCTGGAACTGGTAGTAATGCTGCAGCCGGTTCGGGTTCTCGCCATAGCGGCCGTCCTTGGGCCGGCGCGATGGCTGGACATAGGCGGTCTTCCACGGCTCCGGCCCGAGCGAGCGCAGCGTCGTGGCGGGATGAAACGTGCCGGCACCGACCTCCATGTCGTAAGGCTGCAGGATGACGCACCCCTTCCCCGCCCAGAAGGACTGGAGCTTCAGGATCAACGACTGGAAGCAGGTCTCGGGTGAGGCCGTCTGCGCCATGTCAGGTCATCACACAATTCGATCGCGCCGTGCGGTCGCTCGACCGACGGGTCCGCGCGGCGCACGATGCATCTGGGGGCCGGAAAAACGCGCGGAAGATAGACGTGCGTCCGAAGGGGGTCAAGGAATGGGACCTGCGACTTTTTGGGGCAGCTCGCCCGCCGGTTTCAGGCCGCGTAGGGGCACCCGGTGCGCCCGCAATCGGAGCCCTTGCCGGGTGTTTGGAAGATGCCGCAGGCCGGGCACTGTTCCATGTCCACCGCGCCACTGACGGTCCCGCTGCCCCTGCCGTCGCCGACCTCGCCGCCGGCGTCTCCATCAGCCTTCGATCTGCCGGGCCTGTCCTGCCCGATCCGCGCCAGGACGCGGGTCCCGACGACCACGGCGCCAACGATCAGCGCGAGCAACAGGATTTTTGAGACGGACAGCCCGAACATGGGTCAGGCGCCCCGCTTCCTGACGGCGTGGACAGGCTCCGACGTCCCGGACCTCCCAATCGAAGGGAAAGGCAAGAATTCGGGGTTCTCCGATCCCGGATGTGAAATCGGCCGCATCGCTCAAAGGCCCCAGCGCGACCACATGACGCGTTCCTCGACGGCAGACAGGAGGCCGCGCGCGAAGCCGGCTCCGATGTCCCGCTCGTCAACCTCCGGCGCGGTCATACCGAGCCGCCGGCGCAGCCAGCCGCGCCGGGGCTCCGCCACCAGAAAGCGAACGCGGGGGCCGAACCGGTCCCGGATGACGGTGCGCAGGTCGCCCACGGCGTCGACGAGGCCGAGTTCCACCGCCTTCCGCCCGGTCCAGAAAGCACCGGTGAACAGCTCCGCCTCCGGCGCCTTCAGGCGCTTGCCACGGCGGCTGCGCACCAGGCTCTTGAAGCTCTCGTGCATTTCCGCCTGGATCGCCTTGAGCCGGACGACATCTTCCGGATCTTCCGGCCGGAAGGGGTCGAGCATGCCCTTGTGCTCCCCCGCCGTATGGACACGACGTTCGATGCCTAGCCGATCGAGCGCCTCGGGAAAGCCGAAGCCCGATGCAATGACCCCGATCGATCCCACGATGGAGTTCTCGTTGACGAAGATCTCGTCGCCCGCGCAGGCCAGCCAGTAGCCGCCCGACGCCGCGACATCCTCGACAAAGACCAGGACGGGGACGTCCTTGCGCAGCGCGATCGAGCGGATGCGCTGCTGGATCAGGCCCGACTGGACGGGAGACCCGCCGGGAGAATTGATGACAAGGGCGACGGCCTTGAGGTTCCGCGGCTTGAAGGCGCGATCGATCAGCCCCGCGACCGAACGCAGGGACAGGCCATTGCGCATCGGGCCGAGATTGCCGATGGGGCCGACGAGGCGAAGAACGGAAACTGTGGGGCGCATGAATGCGAACATCTTGGATAGCGTCGCCGTGTTCCCCTGAAGATAGGGGCTGCGGCCGCATTACGCAAAGGCTGCGCCGGACCTGAGAATGGCGTCGGCTTCCGGCGTGAACCCGCCGTCGGCCGCGTGCAACACCAGGCCGGGCAGGATCGCCGAGCCGCCGAGCACCCCCTTGCGCGCCCGGACGATCACCCGGCGCGCCGGCGTGCCCGCCTTCGGCCAGAGCGGCAGGAAGGTAATTTCACCCGCGAGGGGGGACAGCGCGGCGACGAGATCGGCGACCCGGTCCGTCTGATGGACGAAGGTCACGCTCCCCTTGCGCCGCACGCAGCCGACCGCCGCGCGCACCCAGCCGGCGAGGTCCAGCCCGCCCTCGATCATGGCATCGTTCTGCCAGTCCGTATCGTGCCGGGTGCCGGAGCCGGCGGCCCGGTACGGCGGATTGACCATGACATGGTCGGCGCCGCCCTCCGGCGGGCGGTAGGTTGCGACGTCGGCGCACACGGACGACACGCGGCCCGCGAAACCGTTCGCCCCGGCATTCCGGTCGAGGAGGCCGGCGAGTTCCGGGTGCCGCTCGACACCGATCACGGAGATATGATCGACCCGCGCGGCGAGGCAGAGGGACGCGGCTCCCGCACCCGCGCCGAGATCGACCACCGTCTGTCCGGCGCGCGCCGGGACGGCGGCGGCGAGCAGGACAGGGTCGATCGCCGCCCGGTATCCCTTGGCCGGCTGATGAAAGACGACCCGGCCGCCGAGCAGCGCGTCCTCGGTCGTCAGGAGGCTCACTGGTCTCCGGGGTCGTCGGAATCCGGCGCTTTGTCCGGATCTTCGGCGTAACCGTCGGGGTCCGGGCCGGCGGCGATGATCTCCTTCGCCCGGGCCTCGTCTTCGTCGATCACCAGGATGCGGCGCGGCAGGATGCCGATGCTGCCTTCCATGATGCTCATGTGCTGATCGAAGACGACGGCCTCGATGCCGTGCTCCTTCAGGGTGGCGACGGCCCAGGACAGGAAGACCGGGTTGGTCGTGCGTGCGACTTCTCTCACGGCTCACCTTCTGCTATCACGCGCGCGGCGTGCCGCTCGTCTTGCGGCGGAAACGCGCTACATTATGTGCAGATCGTTCGCACAGAAAGAGGCTTCCCGCGCGACCTACGAAGGGCGGCCGAAGGAGTGAGCTTGGCGGTCATCGTTCCGCTCGACGGCAAAAGCGCCCCACGCAGCGCGAAACCGGGCATCGACAGCATCCAGCGGCTGGTCGCGGACGACCTGAAGCTGGTCAACGAATTGATCGTCCGCCGCATGGAAAGCCGCGTCGCGCTGATCCCCCAGCTGGCGGGACATATCGTCGCGGCCGGCGGCAAGCGGCTGCGCCCGGTCCTCACCCTCGCCTCGGCGAAGTTGTGCGACTATACCGGCAATCGGCACCTGGCGCTGGCCGCCTGCGTCGAGTTCATCCACACCGCGACCCTTCTGCACGACGACGTCGTCGACGAAAGCGACCGCCGGCGCGGGCTTGCGACCGCCAACGCCGTCTGGGGCAACAAGGCGAGCGTCCTGGTCGGCGACTTTCTCTTCTCCCGCGCCTTCCAGCTGATGGTCGAGGACGGCTCGCTGGAGGTCTTGCGCATCCTGTCCCAGGCGTCGGCCGAGATTGCGGAGGGCGAGGTCCACCAGCTCGTCACCGCCAACGACACGGCGACCGGCGAGAATGCCTATCTCGAGGTCATCAAGGCCAAGACAGCGACCCTCTTCGCCGCCGCCTGCCGGGTCGGTGCCGTCGTCGCCGACCAGCCGCCCGCCGCGTGCGACGCGCTGGAGAGCTACGGCCTCAACCTCGGCATCGCCTTCCAGCTCGTCGACGACATGCTCGACTACAAGGCCGAGGAGGCCGAACTCGGCAAGTCCGTGGGCGACGACTTCCGGGACGGCAAGATCACCCTGCCCGTCATCCTCGCCTACCGGCGCGGGACGGAGGAGGAGCGGAAATTCTGGCGCCGCACCATGGAGGAGATGGAGCAGCAGGACGGCGACCTGGAGCAGGCCATCGGCCTCCTGGAACGCCACCGCGCCCTGGCAGACACGATCGAGCGGGCCCGCCACTATGGCGCCATCGCCCGCGACGCCCTCGGCCTTTTCCCCGACAGCGAGCCCAAGCGCTCCCTCCTGGAAACCCTCGACTTCTCGATCGAGCGGGCGTTTTAGGATCGCTGCCTGCAATCCGGAGCCCGGCCTCCCACCTTTCGAGACGGCGGCGCTGCCACCTCCTCAGGGTGAAGGGAGAATGCTGCCGTTCATACCAAGACCTTCATCCTGAGGAGCGGCTACGGGCCGCGTCTCGAAGGACGGGAGAACGCGGCCGGACGTCCTGACCCTCAATATCGCCTCTCGGTCCGCGACCAGTCGGCGTCGAAGGACGGGCCGCCGCCGACCGAGGTAAAGCGCACCTTGCCCGGGCCGAAGGGCGTCACGCGATAGCAATGCTCCCGGCCCAGGAAGAAGCGCGGCCAGGCGATGCAGAGAAGCCCGTCGGCGGCCCGCCAGCGGCCGACATCGTTCTCCTCCAGAAGATTCCCGCCGCGCAGCGACATTTCGTTGAGATAGGTATGTCCGACCCCGTCGGCCCGGCCGCCGGGCCGCAGCTTCCAGATGTAATAGGTGCCGTTTGTATACCGATCGGTCAGGCGGAGGCGCAGGGTGATCCCCGACGCCCAGCCGGCCGGGTCCGTCACCTGTCCCGCGGGGGGACCCGGGACAGGCCGGGGGCCGTCCGAACCGGCCGCGACGGCGGCACCGGCAGCACCGGCGGCGGCGGACAGGACAAGGCCGGATACGAGGGCGATGCGGAGGAGGCCGGTCAACGTGCGGGGGGTCGGTCGCGCACAGCGCGCTGGGTAAGACATGGTCGTTCTCCCGTTGGTTCTGCCGGATGCCGCTGGCCGCCGGCCCCTCGCTCCCCCGGGAAAAGGGCCGGCAATTCTGCAAGCATCCTCAAGCCAGTATCGGTGCTGCGGGTTAATCCTTCGTCGACCGCCCCGCGGCCGTCCCGGCCCACCAATCCGCCCCTGCGCGCGCGGGCTTGCGCGCCCCGCGGCCAGACGTTATATAGCGGCCCCGCGCACGGCCCGCCCCGATCCCCCGGGATCCTCGATGGCCCGCCCTGCGAACGGTCCGGTCGGAGTGTAGCTCAGCCTGGTAGAGCACTGTCTTCGGGAGGCAGGGGCCGG
>CAYGKX010000328.1:0-2344 GCA_964350225.1 uncultured Rhodospirillaceae bacterium
CGAGCAGGTCGTCTCGGCGGGCGTGAACTTCCTCCGCGAAGGAATGAAAGTGCGTCCGATGGCCGCGAAGTAGCCGGCGCGCCTGACCATGAACATCGCGAAATACTCGATCGAACGGCCGGTCGTTACCTGGCTGATCATCATCGCCTGCCTTGCCGGCGGCTGGTTCGCCCTACAGGGACTTAGCCGGCTGGAAGACCCGGAATTCACCATCAAGGAAGCGGTCGTCTTCACCCAGTATCCGGGCGCCGAACCGAAGGAAGTGGAGCAGGAGGTCACCGAACGGCTGGAAGCCGCGATTCAGCAAATGCCCCAGGTCTGGTACATCAAGTCGCTGTCCCGAAAGGGCTATTCGCAGATCAACGTCCTCATCAAGAAGACGTACCAGGCCAAGGACCTGCCTCAGATCTGGGACGAACTGCGACGCAAGGTCAACGACGCACAGTCCTCCCTGCCACCCGGCGCCGGCCCCTCCGTGGTCAACGACGATTTCGGCGACGTCTACGGCCTTTTCTATGCGATCACCGGCGACGGCTACAGCTACAAGGAACTGAAGGAGTACGCCAAGGACCTGCGCCGCCAGCTTCTTCTAGTGCCCGGTGTTGCGAAGGTCGCGATTGCCGGGACACAACAAGAGCAGATCTTCGTCGAGCTCTCGCGCGACAGGATCGCCCAGCTCGGAATCTCGCCGGACCGCATCTACAGCACGCTCAAGGCTCGGAACCTGGTGCGGGCGTCGGGGAATGTGCGCGTCGGCGACGAGTATCTCCGCATCTCGCCGAGCGGCACTTTCAACAGCATACAGGCGATCCGGGACATCTTCATCGACAGCGGACAGTCGAACCGGCTTATCCGGCTGGGCGATGTCGCGACGGTGACCCGTGGCTACAAGGAAGTGCCCGACCACCTGATCCGCTACACCGGGAAGCGGGCGCTGACGATCGGGATCTCGGCTGTCTCCGGCTCCAACGTCGTTGAGGTCGGCAAGCGGGTGGAAGAAAAGCTCGAGCGACTGACGAACATCACGCCGGTTGGCATGGCGCTGCACCCGATCTACGAGCAGCATCTTGTGGTCGACGAATCCGTGCAGGGCTTCGTCTGGAACCTGCTCGCCTCGGTTGGCATCGTCATTGCGGTCCTGCTCATCTTCATGGGCCTGAAGGCAGGCCTCCTGATCGGCTTCATCCTGTTCCTCAGCGTTTTGGGCACGCTCCTCCTGATGCTCTTCCTAGACGTCGCGATGCAGCGCATCTCGCTCGGCGCCCTGATCATCGCCATGGGCATGCTGGTCGACAACGCGATCGTGGTGACGGAAGGCATCATGGTGCGCATTCAGCAGGGCCAGGATCGGATGAAGGCCGCAATGGAGGTCGTGCGCCAGACGCAATGGCCGCTCCTCGGCGCGACCATCGTCGGCATCCTCGCCTTCGCCGGCATCGGCCTGTCGCCCGACTCGACCGGCGAATATACGGGCTCCCTCTTCATCGTCGTGCTCTGCTCGCTGATGCTGAGCTGGATTCTCGCGATCACCGTTACCCCCTATTTCAGCTACTATCTCTTCAAGCCGAGGAAAGACGGGGGCGGTGAGGCTTACAGCGGCTTCGTCTTCCGTACCTACCGGCGGTTCCTCCAGTTCTGCCTGCGCATGCGCTGGGCGACGGTGGCCACGATGCTCGTCCTTCTGGCGCTCTCCGTCGTCGGCTTCGGCTTCGTCAAGCAGAGCTTCTTCCCGGACTCGACCACCCCGATCTTCTATGTCGACTACTGGCGGTCCCAGGGCTCCGACATCCGGGCCGTCTCCCGCGACGCCAAAGGGATCGAGGCCTATATCCGGAAGGTAAAGGGGGTGAAGAGCGTCGCAACCTTCGTCGGGCAGGGTGCCACCCGGTTCATGCTTGTTTACGGGCCCGAGCAGGCGAATGCGGCCTACGCCCAATTCATCGTGCGGGTGGACGACTACAACGAGATCCCGAAGATCAGCCGGTCGATCCTCGACCATGTGAACAGCAACTATCCTTCCGCCGAAGCGCTCGAGAAGCCCGTGCGTCTCGGCCCCGGCCGGGACTACAAGATCGAAGTGAGGATCAGTGGACCTGATCCGAAGATACTCCGGGAATATTCGGCGAAAGTGCAGCAGATCCTTCTCGCCGACGGTGGCTTCGCAACCGTCCGCGACGATTGGCGCAACCGGGAGAAGATGGTGATCCCCGTCTTCTCCAACCAGAAGGCGTCGAGCGTCGGCATCAGCCGCGATGACCTCAAGGCGGCGTTGCAGGAAGTCTTCGGCGGACTTCAGGTAGGCCTGTTCCGGCAAGGCGACGAACTGATACCGATCGTTGGCCGC